>MPDF01000044.1 GCA_001874365.1 Gammaproteobacteria bacterium MedPE
GTCTCGCTATAACTCAAATCAGCTTGGCCATCAGCAAGATGAACAAGCCGCTGGTTTTCTGCGCAATGAACAAGAGCATCATGATAGCGAGAAGACCGACTAGATAAGCGAAACTACGTTTTTAAACAAATAGTTTCAAAAATCTAACGATGTTTATGTAAAATTTGTGTTATTTTCCTTGGGCCTGAATTTATTCAGGCCTTTTTAATTCTGGCTCCAAATTAGTGAATGGGGCTGATATGTATTTTTTGGAGGAATTATGAATACATCAATGGATAGGGTGGTAAGTTTAGACTTACTGAGAGGGATTGCGATTCTAGGTATTCTCTTTATGAATATCGTCGCTTTTGCAATGCCGTTTGAAGCTTACCCTAATGTTAATTACGATGGCTTGGCGACAGATACCGAAAAAACGGCATTTATTTTTCAGTTCTTACTGGCGAAAGAACGCTTTATTTCTCTTTTTTGTGTGCTGTTTGGCGCTGGTATCGTAATGTTTCTAGAGCGCGCTCGTGCTAAAAACTTTGAACCTTACCCGCTTATGTCTCATCGTTTAAGTTTATTAATGTTATTTGGTTTTATTCATCTATCGACATTATTCTTTGGTGATATTTTATTGAGTTATGGTTTAACAGGCATCATCATTTATAAATGGAGTGAAAAAGAACCTCAATTCTTAATGCGTCGTGGCATTATTTTTATTGCTGTTGGTGCGTTATTGCTTATGGCTATCGCTTGGGGAATGTCTTTACTGCCAGCAGGTGCAATGGAGCAGGATCCCAATAGTCCATCCTTTATGAATCCGGTTGGATCTTTTGAAAACTTTTTTAATTACAACATTATGATGGGTCTGAGTTTAGTCTTTATGTTCCCTGTTATATTTTGGACATTGGCAGGAGGTATGCTGATTGGTATGGCGCTCATGAAAAATGGGTTCTTTATCAAAGGGACTAGTTTGAAAAATGAGCTAATGTTATTCACCGTTGGTGGTGCGTTAAGTGTTTTTCAATTAATTATGATTTTTGAAACTGATTTTCAAAACATGTTATGGACTAGTGGTTCTTTAAACTGGGTTGGTGGTTTAATGATGATTCTGGCCATATCGTCGCGTTTGATTAAAATAGTAACGGCTAAACCACAATGGCTTATGTTGTTTCAAAATTGCGGCAAGATGGCATTTACGCTCTATATCTTTCAATCATTAACTATGGCGCTCTTATTTAGAGTTATTTGGGCTGACAACCACGGTGATTGGTTATTACATCATCTGATGGCTGTTGCTGGTATTATGACGATAATTCAAATCATTTTGGCCAACTTATGGCAGCACTATAAAGGTCAGGGTCCGTTAGAAAAACTATGGCGTGACATGGTTTATAAGAAAGCAAAACCAATCAGTTAATTCTAAGGGTTGAATTTTTGTTTAAAATTAGTACTATGGAAAAAATTTCACGGATTTGAAATAAGGATAGCCATGAAAAATCAAATACTTCTTTGGATAGTGTTGTTGACTTTTTCGTGGCTGTTTAATCACTCTGTTCAAGCGCAATCTATCACGGTAGCATACAGCGAATATAAACCTTTTATCTCCCAATCATTACCTAATAAAGGCATTTTAAACCATATCGTTAAGCGCGCTTTTGAACTTGAAGGTGTTGATGTTCATTTTAAGGCGATGTCTTCCAGTAAAGCATTTAAATTAATTGAGGCTGGTCAAGTTGATGCATCAGTTGGCTGGACGCCGACCACTGAGCGTAGAAGATATGCAAATTTCTCTACGCCGATTTATTCTCCTAAAGTCGTTTTATTTTATCGAAAAAACCATCCAATTCATTGGGATAATTTGTCCTCTTATAAACTACCTACTTTTGGTGCGACTAAAACATATTATTATGGCGACGAGTTTGAAAACGCAAAGCAACGAGGTTTAATTAAGGTACAAGTTGCCAACACCGACAGAATAAACTTTAGGAAGCTTATTGGCACTAGAATTGATGCTTTTCCCGTTGCACTAGCAGTAGGACTAGACATGTTACAGCGCAAATTCTCAAAGCGACAATCTATGCCATTAGGGTATTCTTCAAAACCACTATTTATTGAGCCGCTTACGCTTATGTTCTCGAAGAAGAATGCTGAAAACAAACGCTTGATGAATAAATTTGAGCATGGCTTAGCAAGCTTGAAGCAATCTGGCGAATATCAAAAACTCCTTCAGAATTTTAACGCAAGTCTAAATATCCAAAGATAAACGGCGTGGCGCTTGGTAATATTGCTAATTCATTATAAAATTCGCCTCACTTTAAATTTCGTGAGCGCGCATTGTGTTAACAGAGCAATTACAACAATTAATCGATCAAACCGATCTGACGATTTCTCAAGCGCATCAAGCGCAATTAGTGGCTTTGGTCGAATTGCTCAATAAATGGAATAAAGCATACAACTTAACGTCAGTTCGTGATCCCCAAGAGATGCTTGTTAAGCATATTATGGACTCGGTGGTTGTTTCGCCACATCTACAAGGTAATCGGTTTATTGATGTTGGTACTGGACCGGGATTACCTGGCTTACCACTGGCTATTCTAAATCCAGATAAAGAGTTCTTTTTATTGGATAGCTTAGGCAAGCGCATTCGTTTTATTAAGCAAGTCATTCATGATCTGGGATTAAAGAACGTAACAACTGTTCAATCACGTGTTGAAGAATTTCATGATAATCAAGGGTTTGATGGTGTAATTAGTCGTGCATTTGCATCACTGGACGATATGCTAGATTGGTGTCATCATTTACCGCATTCTCAAGGTAAATTTTACGCCTTGAAAGGTGTCGTTCCGCAAGAGGAACTTGACCATTTAAAGGCTGAATTATCACTGGAGATAATTCATCCGCTGGTTGTTCCCCAATTAGAGGGTGAGCGCCATTTAGTAGTAATTAAGCAGGCATAAGACAGTAACCAATACCGATGATTCGCTAATGCCGTTTAGTGTTCTTGGTATGACTAACAATAAAGGACAAGCTTGTGGCAAGAATTATTGCAGTAGCAAATCAAAAAGGCGGTGTCGGAAAAACAACGACAGCCGTTAATCTCGCTGCGTCTTTAGCAGCAACACGCCGTAAAGTCTTGCTGATTGATTTAGACCCACAAGGCAATGCGACCATGGGCAGCGGTGTCGATAAATATGAAGTGCCGACAACGGCCTATGACTTATTAGTTGATGAGATGCCAATTGAAGATGTCATCGTAAAAGATACGTCTGGTCATTATGACCTAGTTGCAGCAAATGCCGATGTGACTGCCGCAGAAATTAAATTGATTGAATTTTTTGCCCGTGAAATGCGCCTTAAAAATGGTTTAGCGCCGATTAAGGATGACTATGATTTCATATTCATCGATTGCCCTCCTGCATTAAATTTATTAACGATTAACGCCATGTCAGCCGCTGACAGTGTATTAGTGCCAATGCAGTGTGAATATTTTGCATTGGAAGGTTTAACCGCTCTGGTTGATACCATTAGTAAACTAGCTGCAGTGGTTAATCCTGATTTAGTAATCGAAGGTATTTTACGTACCATGTATGACCCACGTAATCGCCTAGCTAATGATGTGTCAGATCAATTGAAACAGCATTTTGGCGACAAGGTCTATCGCACGGTTATTCCACGTAATGTACGTTTGGCTGAGGCTCCTAGTTTTGGAGCGCCTGCCATGTATTACGACAAGTCATCAACTGGTTCTAAAGCCTATTTAGCACTTGCCGGTGAAATGTTACGACGCGCCGAACAAGAACCAGAAAAACCATTGGCTGGTTAACCGGTCATCAAAAATAAAAATAGAGTTTAAATAAAAATGTCAGTAAAAAAACGTGGTTTAGGTAAAAGTTTAGATGCCTTATTAAGTACTAGCAATACCGCACGTACCAAACAAGTCGAAGCCGACAAACAAGTCAATCCTGTTGCCGAGAAGCAAGAAGGCGAATTACGACAAATTCCTGTTGAGTTTTTACAACGCGGTGAATATCAACCGCGTAAGGACATGTCGGAAGATGCACTTGATGACCTTGCAAACTCTATTAAAACACAAGGTATTATTCAGCCAATTATTGTTCGTCAATTAGGCAAAAAGAATCAGTTTGAAATTATTGCCGGTGAGCGTCGATGGCGCGCTGCTCAACTGGCAAAATTGAGCGAAGTGCCTTGTTTAGTCAAAGAAGCTGACGATCAAGCAACGATGGCGATGGCGCTTATTGAGAACATTCAGCGTGAAGATCTCAATGCAATGGAAGAAGCTATAGCACTAGACCGTTTGATTAACGAATTTGAATTAACCCATCAGCAAGTCGCTGATGAGGTGGGTAAATCTCGTACTACCGTTAGTAATCTTTTACGCCTCAATACATTAAATGATGATGTAAAACTGCTATTAGAGCGCGGTGACATCGACATGGGACATGCGCGAGCCTTATTAGGTTTAACCGGTGAGCTTCAAAGTGATAATGCACGTATTGTGGCTGACAAGAGCCTAACGGTGCGTGAAACAGAACGCTTAGTGCAAAAGGCCTTAAAAGGTGAGCCAGAGAAAAAAGAAAAAACAATTGATCCTAATATCGCCAATCTTCAACAACGCCTTACTGAACATCTAGGTGCTAAGGTTGCTATTAATGACAATGGAAAGGGCAAGGGAAAACTTGTTATTTCGTACACATCGAATGATGAGTTGGAAGGCGTGTTAGCACACTTAAAATTACAAGATTAATTATTTTAATTGGTGATGTCATCGATAGCTTACAGTGATGCTATTGATGACTCGTTAATTTGATTGTTTTTTATTCATATTTACCCTCTCAAAAATTTCCTCACTCCTTGAAATATTCAACACTAGTCGGTTACAGATCGGATCTGGCCTTTGTTTGGTGATTTTCATGAATGTGTAACACAATATGTAGTGGAGCATCCCCCTTTAGTCTCAGATTATGTATTATTATGTCAAAACAGCCAGCTATTCAGTTGCAATATTAGCCAGAAAACGTATACTTCCGCTTGCTTTTTTCGGCGCGATATATTGAGTTATTTTTGAAAAATGGCTCATCACTAAAATAAGCAGGTTGCGGAGTAAATAAATTGGTCAATAAACTGGCATCGCAAGGTCGCTCAACGGCGTATAAGTTGATAGGTCTGCAAACACTGGCAGTGGCGTTGGTCGCACTCATTTTCTTCTTAACAAATGGCACAATGGCGGGGCTTTCGGCACTATGTGGCGGGTTAATTTCCATTTTTCCAAATTTTGTTTTTGCAACATTAGCTTTTCGCAATGCCGGAGCGAGCGCTGCTAAAGAAGTCCTTAGTGATTTCTTTAAAGGCGAAGCACTCAAGCTTGTTTTAGTGATAGTGCTATTTTGGGTGGTGTTTAAGACTTTGGACGTGATTTATTTGCCACTATTCGTTACATACGCATTGGCAATTTTTCTACATTGGCTTTCACCATTAATTTTTAAATCCAAAAAAGTGGGATAGAAGATGTCTGCATCTGATACTGGTGGACCTCAAACATCTGGCGATTACATTACGCATCACCTTCAAAATTTGCAGGTTGGTGATACAAGTAGTTTCTGGCATGTTAACCTGGATTCGCTCATTTTTTCGATTGGCCTTGGTATTCTTTTCTGTTGGATCTTCCGTAGCGTTGCTAAAAAAGCGACTACTGGCGTTCCTGGAAAATTCCAAACGTTCATCGAAATGACTGTTGAGTTCGTTGACAGTACCGTCAAAGATACTTTCCATGGTAAAAGTGCGCTTATCGCTCCTCTTTCATTGACTATATTCGTGTGGATAATCTTCATGAATACAATGGATTTAATTCCTGTTGATTGGTTGCCAATGGCATCACAAGCGGCGGGTGTGGAGTACATGCGTGTTGTACCTACGACAGATCCAAACATTACTTTGGGTATGTCATTCAGCGTATTTTTCCTAATGATTTTTTACAGCATCAAGATGAAAGGTCTTGGTGGGTTTGCAAAAGAGTTAACTATGCAACCATTTAATCATTGGGCATTTATCCCAGTAAACTTAGTTATGGAATTGGTGGCATTAATTGCTAAGCCGATTTCTCTTGGCTTACGTTTATTCGGAAACATGTACGCTGGTGAAATGATCTTCTTCTTGATTGCGCTCTTGGGCGTATGGCAGTTACCGCTGCACTTTGTATGGGCTGTGTTCCATATTATGGTGGTAATATTACAAGCGTTTATTTTCATGATGTTAACCGTCGTGTATCTAAGCATGTCTTGTGAAGATCATTAATTGTTAAATTCGATTTCTTCGCCTCGTTACTACATGAAACGCGGCCAATCGAATATTAACGTTGAAACAAATTTATTTTTTATTTTTTAACTTTAAACACTCTATGTGGAGAAACTCATGGAAACTATCTTAGGTTTTACAGCAATCGCAGTAGCACTACTAATCGGTTTAGGTGCACTTGGTACAGCAATCGGCTTTGGTATTTTAGGTGGCAAATTCTTGGAAGGCGCTGCGCGTCAACCAGAAATGGCTCCAATGCTACAAGTTAAAATGTTCATCGTTGCTGGTCTTATCGATGCAATCGCAATGATCGGTGTTGGTATCGCAATGTACATGTTGTTCACCAACCCACTAGCTGCTTTCTTGGGTTAATAAGCGACCTCTCTTTAATTAACTAGAGGACGACGTTATGAATCTTAACGCAACCCTTTTAGGTCAAACAATTGCATTTGCAGTGTTCGTTATATTTTGTATGAAATATATCTGGCCACCGCTAATGAGTGCAATTGAAGCGCGTCAAGCGAAAATCGCTGACGGTTTGGCCTCTGCTGAACGTGCCACCAAAGATTTAGAGCTAGCGCAAGCGTCTGCTACTGATCAATTGAAAGATGCAAAAGCACAAGCTGCATCTATCGTTGACGCAGCAAACAAGCGTAAAGCACAAATCGTTGATGAAGCGAAAACAGCTGCCATGACTGAGCGTGATAAAATCATCGCATCAGGTTATGCAGAAGTTGAAGCAGAACGCAATCGTGCTAAAGAAGATCTTCGTCAACAAGTTGCTACATTAGCAATTGCTGGTGCTGAGAAAATTCTTGAGCGCTCAATCGATGAAGCTGCTGCGAACGACATTGTTGAAAAACTTGTCGGCGAGCTATAACAGAGGATAAGAGTAATGGCTGAATTCACTACCATCGCTCGACCTTATGCTAAAGCAGCATTCGATTTTGCTGTTGAGAGCAACAATGTTGACTCGTGGTTAGAAATGATCACCTTTATGGGTCAAATCGTATCGGAAGATGCCGTTGTTACAATGCTTAAAGCGACCACTGCGGCAACTGACGCAGCTGACTTGATGATCAAGTTAGGCGGTGAGCAACTCAACGAAAATGGTCATAACTTTGTAAAAGTAATGGCTCAAAATGAACGTTTATTGGTACTTCCTGAAGTGTCAGTATTATTTGCACAGTTCTATGATGAATATAACAAGCAAGTAGATGCAGATGTAACTTCTGCTACTGAACTTAATGACGCACAACAAGCCGACTTGGCAGCGTCACTGGAAAAGCGTCTAGCACGTAAAGTTAAGCTAAACGTAAGTATTGATAAATCTCTGGTTGCTGGCGTAATTATTCGCGTAGAGGATCTGTTAATTGACGGATCAGTACGTGGAAAATTAGAACGTCTTGGCAATCAGCTGCAATCGTAATTGGGGATTAGAGCATGCAACTAAATTCCACTGAGATCAGTGATCTGATCAAACAACGTATCGAATCTTTCGAAGTTGTTAGTGAAGCTCGTAACGAAGGTACAATCGTTTCTGTAAGCGATGGTATCTTACGCATCAACGGCCTAGCGGACGTGATGCAAGGCGAGATGATTGAACTACCTGGCAGTCGCTTCGCGATCGCGCTTAACTTAGAGCGTGATTCTGTAGGTGCGGTTGTAATGGGCCCATACGCTGACCTTGCTGAAGGCGTAAAAGTTAAATCAACTGGACGTATCCTTGAAGTACCAGTAGGCCGTGGTCTACTAGGTCGTGTTGTAAACACACTAGGTGAGCCAATTGATGGTAAAGGCGCTATCGACAACGATGGTTTCTCTCCAGTAGAAGTAATTGCTCCTGGTGTAATCGACCGTCAATCTGTTGATGAGCCAGTACAAACTGGTATTAAAGCAATCGATACAATGATTCCTGTTGGCCGTGGTCAACGTGAATTAATCATCGGTGACCGTCAAACTGGTAAAACAGCTATCGCTGTAGATGCAATTATTGCTCAGAAAGATTCTGGCATTAAGTGTGTATACGTAGCTATCGGCCAGAAAAACTCTACAATTTCGAACGTTGTTCGTAAATTAGAAGAGCACGGCGCACTAGAAAACACTATCGTTGTTGTTGCATCTGCTGCTGAAGCTGCTGCATTACAATTCTTAGCACCATACTCAGGTTGTGCTATGGGTGAATACTTCCGTGACCGCGGTGAAGATGCATTAATCGTATATGATGATTTAACGAAGCAAGCTGTTGCTTACCGTCAAATCTCGCTACTTTTACGTCGTCCACCAGGCCGTGAAGCTTACCCAGGTGACGTATTCTATCTTCACAGTCGCTTATTAGAGCGTGCTTCTCGCGTAAACGTAGATTACGTTGAAAAGTTCACTAACGGTGAAGTTAAAGGTAAAACTGGTTCGTTAACGGCGTTGCCGATTATCGAAACTCAAGCAGGTGACGTTTCTGCATTCGTACCTACTAACGTAATCTCGATTACCGATGGTCAGATCTTCCTAGAGACAGATCTATTTAACTCAGGCTTACGTCCTGCTGTTAACCCAGGTATCTCGGTATCGCGTGTTGGTGGTGCTGCACAAACTAAGATCATCAAGAAGCTTTCTGGCGGTATCCGTACTGCACTAGCACAATATCGCGAATTAGCGGCATTTGCTCAGTTCTCTTCTGATCTAGATGACGCAACTCGTGCTCAATTAGAGCATGGTCAACGCGTAACTGAATTAATGAAGCAAAAGCAATATGCTCCTATGAGCGTTGCTGAGCAAGGTGTTGTTATCTTTGCTGCTGAAAAAGGTTACTTGAAAGACGTTGAAATCAGCAAAGTTGTCGATTTTGAAGCGTCTCTACTTTCTTACGCAAACAGCGAAGGTAGCGAGCTATTAGCTAAGATCAACGAAAAAGGCGGCTATGACGCTGATATCGAATCTGGTCTTAAAGCTCTGCTAGATAACTTCGTAGCAACTCAGACTTACTAAGTCGGTGATAGGTGTTGGCAACAGCACCTAACTAACTGGAGAAAGAAGAGATGGCTGGCGGAAAAGAAATAAAAAGCAAGATCGCGAGTGTTAAAAACACTCAGAAGATCACAAGCGCTATGGAAATGGTTGCAGCGAGTAAAATGCGTCGTCTACAAGACCGCATGCACTCATCGCGTCCATATGCCACTAATATGCGTCAAGTGATCAGTCATATTGCTGAAGGCAACTTGGAATATCGCCATTCTTATATGGAAGAGCGTGACGTCAAGCGTGTTGGTTACATCGTTATTTCGAGTGACCGTGGCCTTTGTGGCGGCTTAAACATTAACTTGTTTAAGAAAGTCACTAAAGATGCTGGTGAGTGGGCAACTAAAGGTGCAGAAGTTTCTTTTGCATTGATTGGTTCAAAAGCCATTAGTTTCTTTAATAGCTTTGGTAATGGTGATGTAATTGCACAAACTTCAGGTTTGGGTGATACACCGTCACTTAGCGAGCTAATCGGTAGTGTTCAAGTAATGCTACAGGCATATGACGAAGGTAAATTGGACCGTTTATACGTGGTACACAACAAGTTTGTGAACACGATGGTTCAAGACCCAACGATCGATCAACTACTACCTTTGCCAAAACAAGAAGGTAATACTGAGCAATCTCATCATTGGGATTACCTCTACGAACCAGACGCAAAAGAGCTACTAGATGTACTTCTTACGCGTTACGTAGAGTCTCAGGTGTATCAAGGTGTTGTGGAAAACGTAGCCTGTGAAATGGCTGCACGTATGATGGCAATGAAAAACGCCACTGACAACGCATCAGACTTGATCGACGATTTACAACTTGTTTATAACAAAGCACGTCAGGCGAGCATTACCCAAGAATTGGGTGAAATCGTTGCCGGCGCAGCAGCTGTTTAGGCAATCGTATAACCATTAAGCTTTGAGGATAGATCATGAGTTTAGGTAACGTAGTACAGGTAATCGGCGCGGTTGTGGATGTTGAATTCCCACAAGAGTCGGTACCAAAAGTATATGACGCACTAAAAGTAACTAACGAAGGTTACAACCTAGTGCTAGAAGTTCAGCAACAGCTGGGCGGTGGCGTAGTTCGTACTATCGCCATGGGTTCATCTGACGGTTTACGTCGTGGCCTAACAGTAGAAAACACTCAACATCCAATTAAAGTACCAGTAGGTACTCAAACATTGGGTCGTATTATGGATGTTTTAGGTAACCCAATCGATGAAGCGGGTCCTATTGGTGAAGAAGAGCGTTGGGAAATCCATCGTGAAGCGCCAAGCTACGAAGAACAAGCTAACTCTAACGATTTGTTAGAAACTGGTATCAAAGTAATCGATTTAGTATGTCCATTCGCTAAGGGTGGTAAAGTCGGTCTATTTGGTGGTGCTGGTGTTGGTAAAACAGTAAACATGATGGAACTTATCCGTAACATCGCGATCGAGCACAGCGGTTACTCTGTATTTGCTGGTGTTGGTGAGCGTACTCGTGAGGGTAACGATTTCTACCATGAAATGAACGAATCTAACGTACTTGATAAAGTATCGCTAGTTTACGGTCAAATGAACGAGCCACCAGGAAACCGTTTACGCGTAGCGTTAACTGGCCTTACTATGGCTGAGAAGTTCCGTGACGAAGGTCGTGACGTATTGCTTTTCGTAGATAACATCTACCGTTACACACTAGCTGGAACAGAAGTATCTGCACTTCTTGGTCGTATGCCATCAGCGGTAGGTTACCAGCCTACACTTGCTGAAGAAATGGGTGTATTACAAGAGCGTATCACTTCTACTAAGCAAGGTTCGATCACTTCTATCCAAGCGGTATACGTACCTGCGGATGATTTAACGGATCCATCTCCAGCAACAACCTTTGCTCACTTAGATGCGACTGTTGTACTTTCTCGTGACATCGCTGCTCGTGGTATTTACCCAGCAATCGATCCACTAGATTCTACTTCTCGTCAGCTTGACCCATTAGTTGTTGGTCAAGAGCACTATGACATTGCTCAAACTGTTCAGAACACGTTGCAACGTTATAAAGAGCTTAAAGACATCATTGCGATCCTAGGTATGGATGAGCTATCTGAAGAAGATAAGCAAACCGTAACTCGTGCTCGTAAGATTGAGCGTTTCTTATCTCAACCATTCTTCGTTGCTGAAGTATTCACTGGCGCGCCAGGTAAATACGTAGCACTTAAAGATACTATCGCAGGATTCAAAGGCATTTTAGCTGGCGAGTACGACGACCTACCAGAACAAGCGTTCTACATGGTTGGTAGCATCGACGAAGCAATTGAGAAAGCAAACAAGCTTTAATCGCTTAGGAGACAACTATGGCTGCTATGACTGTACATCTTGATGTTGTTAGCGCGGAAGAGCAAATTTTCTCTGGCCGTGTGGAATCTTTACAGGTTTCAGGTGACGCTGGTGAACTAGGTATTATGCCTGGTCACGCGCCATTACTAACAAGCATTAAGCCCGGCATGGTTCGCCTAGTAAAACAGAACGGAGAGGAAGAGATTATCTTCCTTTCTGGCGGTATTCTTGAGGTTCAACCATCGCTAGTTAACATCCTTGCTGATGTTGCTATCCGTGGTGGTGATCTTGACGAAGAAGCGGCTGTTGAAGCTAAGCGTCTTGCTGAAGAAAACATTAACAATCACTCAGGTGAAATGGACTACGCAGAAGCGGCTAAGCAATTAGCTAACGCCGTAGCTCAATTACGTGTACTAGAAATGGTTCGTAAGAAAGGTTAAGCCTTTTAGTTAATGAATAAAAAAGCGCCTAAGGGCGCTTTTTTTGTGCCTAATAGGTCGCCAAGTAAGCGGCTAACGGTGCCGATTCCATTGGTTTAGCATATAAATAACCTTGTAAGTAATCGACATTCATTGCTGTGAGTTTGTCTGCTTGCGCCTGATATTCAACGCCTTCTGCAACAACTTTGTAGCCCAGTGCAACGGCTATCTGAACAACAGCCTGAATAATTGCGTAACCATTATCATCAATTTGTTGAATGAAAGAACGGTCAATTTTAATGAGATTAACGCCGAGGTTTTGGATGACGGAGAGCGATGAATATTCAGTGCCAAAATCGTCAATAGACACTTTAATACCACGTTCTTGCATGGCGGTGATTCGCTGAATCAGTGTTGCTTGATCGGATGAAAACACCGATTCGGTAATTTCGATATGCAGACGGTGCGGAGACAGTTTACTTTTATCGAGAGCATCATCAAGAACCGTAATAAAGTGCGGATCTTGCAACTGTAAAATAGATACATTTACTGCTATTGCAATATTCTGAGGCCATTTTGTTGCTTCTAAACAGGCTTGTTGTAGCACCCACGCCCCTAATTTAGTAATGTGACCATACTGTTCGGCAAGGGGAATGAATTCTGTTGGTGAGATATTGTCGCCGTCTAACTTCCAACGTAAGAGTGCTTCACAACAAGTAACTTCAGAACTCTCTGTTGAAATAATCGGTTGGTACACTAACGAAAACTGCTGTTTTTCAATCGCTGTTTCAAGTCCGTCTTTGAGCTGCTTTTCTCGCTTCAATTCTTCATTAAGTGCCTGTGAAAATACTTCAACTTGAGACGGTTGACTATTTTTTTGATGATACATCGCTGTATCTGCGAGTTGAATAAGTTGTTCAGCGGTAGAAGCGTGCTCCGGAAACATTGCAATTCCGATTGTTGCACCGATGACACATTGGTTGCCATGAATTTGATATGGTTGAGATATGTTGGCAATTAAGGTTGTAGCAAACGAAATGGCAGCTTCTTTGTTAAGACAATCTAGTGCAATCAAAAACTCGTCGCCGCCCCACCGACAAAGTATTTGTTGGTTGTGACAGCTTTCTCGCAGTCGTTGCGCTGTTTGTTGGAGCAATATATCCCCCGTATCATGGCCTAGTGAATCGTTAATTTCTTTGAATTTATCAAGATCAATGAATAATACAGCAAGAGGCTTATGCGGTGTCTCTTTCATGTACTGGTCAAGATGTTTAAGAAATGCAGTGCGATTATAGAGTTCACTTAGGGGATCGAGATTAGATAGCTCGTAAATTTTTCGAGTCCGTTGCTCGACCTTTTGCTCCATTTGAGCGACTAGTAATGCATTTTCATTTTTTAATTTAATGGCAAAACTTGTAAAGTTAGCTGTTTTCTTGGCAGCAACGATCATAGCAATAAAAAACATCATTCCAAGCAAACCGAGTAATTGCTGATGTTTTTCGCCACTCAGTAAAAGCCATGTGGAGCCTGGTGCCAATAAGATAACTGGATAGAGGATTGAGGTTCTTGCGTGAGCCGATAATACTGTTGTGCCACCGCCAGCCATTCCTGACATGGTAATGATTATACAGGCTAATTCAATGAGGCTCGCGTTTGGCATAACAACCAGCGTATACAAACACCATAAACCTGCTGTGGCATAGGTGCCACAAACAAAGCGAATTATTGACTTTCTTCCATCTTTTTTAGGGCTGTTACGCCATTGGACAGCATCAACAAATCTCAACGCTGAAACAAATAATATAGCCATAAGCCACATTTTCTTAAACTGGCTACTGTTGGCATCAAAAAACAAATAAACAAGCACACTCGACGATATGAGTGTTACTAGAATACTAGTGTTGCTATTGGCATAAAGAATATTTGCTGCATCTAGGTCAGCGCGCTGTTTTAGTTTCGCAGATTGATTAATAAGTCACCTCCAAACATCTTGTAAGACATTTTTCTTATTAAGAAAGTCACAAACAAATTATTAGCGAAGGAGGCCTAAAAACAAAATAGACCACATTATTAATATTTGATGCAACAATGATTAATAGAGTTCAGATGCTAGCTCTATCGCGATAACAACATAATACCTAGGGCTTTTCATCAAAGACGCGGATTGTATAAAAATGCGACGGTAAGGGTTAGTAATAAGTATTATTTGTTTGACGTGGCTCAAAGGTTATTTTTGAGGCTCTGATGTGAATGATGAAACCATTAATTACCAGTTTATCGGTCGGTATTATTTTACTTCCGATACACGTAAATAATGAATTAGTGACCTGGTACTCGCTTTAGCTGTTTTTGTTTGTTTGAGAATACTAACGAGTTTTTAATATCTAACATCGTTAATTGTTCTTTCTTGGAAAATCTTATGGGTAAATTTTCTAGGCGATAAACATGGCTAAACTTCTTTTCAATCGCTAATTTGAATTCATCCATCGCACCTTCTTGGCCGGTGGCAGCCGCAATGACTGCCTGAGAAAAGCTTAGCTCAGCCCATTGATTACCAGACAGAATTAGAGACTCTAGTTGCCTGTTATAAGCTTCTAATTGTGCTATGTCTTTATTAATAGTCGCGATATAAATTTGAGAAGGTAACTTATAACGACCTCCTAATTGGGCTGATTTATTAAAGCTTGTATGCGCTTCTACCATGTTGTTTTGCTGCAGATGATAATGACCCATTAGCCAGTGGCCAAATTGATGGTGTGGATATTTAGTTGTCAATTTGGTTAAGATAAACTTTGCAGACTCTAGATCTTTCTTATGTAACGCAAGTTGTCCTAAATGAGACTGAGCCAGAAGGTGATTTGGGTTTATTTTTAGTGCAACTTCAAGCATCTCAGTAGCTTGTATAGGCATACTGAGCGACTCGAAAACAATACCTAAAGCTACATTTGTTTCAGGGTCTGTTGGATTGAGCTTAAGCGCACTTTTCGCATTTTGATACGCTAATATTAGTTCGCCCAACGCAAGATGCGTTAATGCTTTTTGACTCAGGTTCAGCCCCCAATCCGGCGCCAATTCATGAGCTTTATTGAACGCTTCAATTGATAGTTGATAATTGCCATCGAGATATAAAGCGAATCCCAATGCATTGTATCCCCACGGCTTATTAGGTGCCAAATTAATTGCTTTAGCAGATAGCTGCTGTGCATCGATTGGTGAGTAAATGCTTTCGCCAAACTGGTGATACCCTTGAGAATTTACGTTTGCTAATCCGCTATAATTGACGCTAACTTGTGGACTTAACGTGATGGCTTCTTGAAATAGAGAAAGGGCCTTTTGGTTATCATTAGCGTTATAACGATAATAATATTGTGCTGCTTGAAATGAAATATCGGTCATCGGCTCTGTATTGATCGAATCTATGTTCTGTGCTGGTTGATAAATAAAATAGCTAGTTACAGAAATGGCAAAGACTACAAGTAATATTGATAGATAGCCCAAATTCATTGTTGATTTTTTGTCTTTGGATGTACTTGAATCATCGATGATCGAACTATTAGGTTGCTCAGCAATCGGTTGCACGCAAGCAATACAGCGATATCCCATTCCACGCTCTGCCACAAAATATTTAGGTGAATCTGAAGAATCATTTAGCGCTTCACGAAGCCTAGATACACGTTTTTTTAGATTCTCATCAGATACAACTCTGTCCTGCCAAACTGCAGTCATTAATTCATCATGGGAGATAATGTTTGGTGCTTGCTCTATTAGAGCCATTAAAAGACGATAAGAAAGTTCTGGTAGGTTAAGTTCAATATTATCAAGAGTGACACTTCGTCTCTGCGAATCAACGATCAAGTCGTTACCAATTAAATATCTACTCATTAAATCGCTACTATTTTCTCTCATAAAAGCAAGATGTTACACGGATTCGGAAATAGTGTCACTTTAAGTCAGCAAAAGGAACCGTGATTGTCACCAAGGTAAGGAAGCTGATGAGTATAGTTATTTCTCGAAGATTTTAATTAACTTTAATAAAAAAATAAGGATAAATATGACAGTAAGAATCATCACGTCATTAGTATTTGTTGTATTACTAATGGCTTCTAAACTTCACGCAAGTGAAATGCATAAAGAGCTTGATAGGTTCATGCAAGGTTTTGTCGATATTAAACAATTCAACGGTACTGTTTTAGTGTCAAAAGGCGATGACATTATTTTTGAAAAAGCATATGGCTACGCTAATTTTGAATGGGATGTTAACAATACTATCGATACCAAATATAGAATTGCGTCAGTCACTAAGCCTTTTACTGCTGTGTTGATCATGCAGTTGGTGCAAGAAGGAAAAATTGAACTTGACGCGCCAATCACTCAATACTTAAAAGATTATCGTAAAGATACCGGTGATAAAATTACTATACATCATCTTCTAAATCACACATCTGGGATACCTGATTTTTTACGTCTGCGTGAAATAAGAGAAATCCGTGGTAAAAATCCTTACAGCGTTGAAGAGTTTGTTGCCAAGTTTTGTAGTGAAGACTTAGACTTTTCGCCTGGAACGCAATGGCGATACAGTAATTCAGGTTATACAATTCTAGGCCATATAATGGAGGTTATCACGGGCAAAACGTATGCTCAGTTATTGGAAGAAAAAATTTTTACTCCTTTAGAAATGAAAGATTCTGGCTATGACTTTCACCATACTGTAAAGAAAAAGAAAGCTAGCGGTTATGCAAAAACTTTTAAAGGTTTCGAGCATGCTGAATTCTACGATATGAACATTCCTTACGCATCAGGTGCAATTTATTCAACAGCACATGATTTGATGCGTTGGGAGCGAGCGCTCCATAGTGAAAAGTTACTTAAAAAATCGCTGATGGACAAAATGTATCAAATTTCACATCATCGAAATTATGGTTACGGATGGTTTATTGATGATATTCCAACGGAAAAATATGGACATCAACTTACAAAAATTAGTCACGCAGGTATGATTCAGGGGTTCAACAGCTACGTAGTCCGTTATATCGAAGATCAGTATTCAATTGTGATATTGAATAATACTGGTGGAGCACCTATGCGCTCAATGACGGCGGGTATTACTAATATTCTTTACGGAAAACCCTACGCAAAGGCTAGGCCTAGAATTTATACAAACTTGTATAACATCATAAATACTGACGGATTGGATGCTGGCATATCAAAATATCATGCGCTAAATAAAGAAGGGATTAAGCTAGGAGAACGAGGTTTAAATTACTTCGGCTATGAGCTACTAAAAGTGAATATGACTAAGGAAGCTATCGCATTTTTTAAACTTGCGGTGGAGTTGGTGCCTAGTTCATCTAATGTGCATGATAGTCTCGGTGAGGCCTATTTAAAGAATAACGATAAGAAAATGGCGTTACACCACTATAAAAAATCATTTGAACTCGATCAAAGTAATAGTAATGCTCAAAAAGCAATCACGAAATTAGAGAAAAAGTAGGTAATGATTATTCGAGTCACTCTGCTATCAAAGGATAATGGAGTGATTTTCTGAGTAATATTTATAAAATAACAGTGGAAACTTTTAATAAATTACTAAGGGCGCTTTCTTAGTGCTTTATTGCCATTATGCGTCGGCTTTTCTTGTCGCATTAATAAAATAGTTAAGTAAATTTTAGTCGGCAAGGAGCAAATAATACCAAGTGCAACGCACATTGCGCTGATGATAATACCGCTAACACCCATCTTTTGCGGTAAATTTGCATAGCTAATAAAGTAATGCCCTAGCAATATTAATCCTATCCCGATAATCATGATGATCTGCAATATTCTGATGCGTTTTTTGTCAGTCATTAGTTCATCCCACTAGATTGTTTAGATACTATATTAGTATTTTCTAATGTGTTGAACCTGACGTAGATCATAAGACTGTAAGTAATTGGTGAGTGAAAATTAAACTGTTTCAAATTGTGTTGGGTTCTTGTAGTAACTGCTAATGGGTTGTAATGTGACAATCTTTTAATTTTAGCAAGGAATTAGCATGCGAAAAGTCATCATGGGATTAGCGCTTACAGCGCTCACGTCATTAACAACACATTCAGTAAAGGCAAACGATTTTGGATTTTCTATTGGTGCTGGTTATCCCTATTTCGCGACGTTAGAAGGATCAATGGCAACAAGTGATAAATCACAACGTTGGTTCGCCAATTATAAGATGGCGTTAGATGACGGTTTTTCTGCGGGATTTGAGCAAGGCTATGGTGATAATCTCAATCATGCTTTTGGTGGTTTTGTTGGCGCTGTAGGAATATATAATGGTGATGATTGTAAAGTAAGAGACGACCATACTGATGGTAATGAAGCAATAGGGAATATTTTTGGGTGTGCTTTGAAAATCGTTTTCGATGACGAAACATTAAATGGTGCAGGCCTTTCTTACAGTTATTATTTTCAAGGTATTAACAACTCCGGTTGGCGCTTACGTTTTGAAGCTGGTTATGGCAAAGCTTCTCATAGCAAGGAAGAGCGCGGTGCAGGCGGTATAACTATTAGTTATCAGTTCTAAATTTATAGCGCCCAAGCATACTGTAATGTTGCGCGTGTGCCATCTATATCACAGATGCTGTAAAGCAGGTGTTTCGCATCGGCATATTTATCACTTTGTAAAATGTAGGTCTCTTCATTATCGGTAATATCACACGTAAGATCGCTAAGGTGATTCGTAATTACGCTGTCTTCTTTTGCGCTTGATGGACGAACCTGCCATAGGATGTGATAAACGTTGCGCCATTTCGCGATGATAACTTGTGACGCCGAAGACTCATTGTGCGATGTAGATGGAATCCTGCTAGTAAGGTTTTTTGCTACAAATTTGAAATTGCCTTTACGGTCAGTTTGGGTGGTTTCCGTGATTTCTTTTCCTGTAGCGTAAGTTAACTTTCTAATAATTTCTACGCCTGACAATGGCTTATTTAATTTAAATAATTGCCCATTTACAGCTGGAGAAAGATGAGCCGTTGATAATTCGTTAGCTGTTATGTGATTACTTATTGTCAGAAAAGAAATAAAAATTAAGATTGTTAGAGATAGATCTAAAGAAAAGTTAGTTGATAACGTCATGGTTGAAAACTTGGCTGCCGTACGAATATTAATCAGTTTAGCAGTGATTTTTTAATCTACCTGTATTTCTCGATTTTATTTTAAGCGCCTTATTCTAGTCAATTCTTCCTAAGCACAACAAGACTACTTAAAAAATGGAATTGGTATAAAAAGGCGCTATCACCAGATAGCGCCTTTGAAAGCTAAGATTAGTCGTTACTTAAATACATCTTTTACATCGATAATCTCGATATCTTTTGATGGAATAGTAAGTTTGTAATCTTGAATGATTTTATCATCAGCAAGTAAGTCGGCAGGTTTTTCACTGTTGTACTTAAGCACTGATTGCGTTTCATTCGCTAAACGTTTTTTCATGTCTTTAGCATCGCCAGAGATGAATACATATTGGATATCATCCGTTTGTAGGTTCTCTTTAATCACACGGTTGATGTCTTCAACAGTTAATGATTTAAGCTGGTTGCGAACCAGTGATACGAAATCTTCAGTCTTGTAGAATTCGCTATCTAGGGCATAACCTAATTGCTTATCTTGGCTTGATACCAATTGCGGCACGTAGTTGACTAGGAAATTACGCGTTGCTTCGAAATCTTTCTTACTCATGCCATTTTTGATTAGCTTGTCTAATTCAAATAATGCAGCACGTGTTGCAAAGTGCGCATCGTTATTTGAACGTAGTGGACGCAACCAAACCTGAAAAATCTGGCTTGAACGACCTAAGTTAGCATCAGGTTTAGTTTGGAACATACCACGTGGGAAATACTCGATGTATGAGTAATCACCATAATTCATACCACGATCTTGGCGAATTTTTTGATACAGGTAGCTATTCGAACTTCTATGTTCACCGAAGTATGAACGCACTAACCACAGTGCTGCCCAGTCTTTATCGCTGCGAATAGTATCAATTGGGAAACCGAAAGATACCGCAGTCGATTGAGCATTCTTTTGTACGATAGTTGCGTGATGACCTTTTAATACAGGCGCATCGGCAATCTTAAGACGTTTTTCATCACCCTTTGGCAGTGTTGCTAAGTCACTCATCAGTGCTTGTTTTACATCACTTGGCACGTCGCCAGTGAAGCCTAAGTGTAATTTAGACTGTGTCAGCTGTGACTTATAGAATGCTTTTAGATCATCAAGGGTAATGCTCTCGATGTCAGACAAATCACCGTAGTTGTAGCTCTCATAGCTGTGGCCTTGGTATAGCTCGCTATATAAAACTTCTTTACCAAGCTCTTCGTCATTTGACGCTTTAAGGCCCGCTTTAATACCGTCAACTAGCTCTTTCTTCAGACGTTTAAAGTCATCTTCGCGCCAGCCTGGATTAAGCAATTGTTCGCTAACAAGTGCATACCAGTCTGCAGCATTGTCTTTGTGAACGCGGCCGCTAAACGACATCATTTCTTTATCAAGTTGTGCACCAAAGCTACCTGCTAAAGGGTAAAGTGCTTTTTTGATTTCTTGATAAGACTTAGTTGCGCTGCCGCCTTGTGTCAACATACTTGCCATCAATGCCGCGGTACCTTTTTTCATTGCTGGATCAGCAGCAGCACCCGTGTAGAACAAAATGTTTAAATCAATTAACGGTGATTTGTTGCTTTTATCTAATACGGCAAAGTCGATTGATTTTGGCTTAGTTGCCATTTTCACGACTGCCGCATTTAAATTAACTTCTTTGTCAAAACCTGCAATGGCGTCTTCAGCTGACATCGTAACCGTGGTGCGGCTATTGTCAGTGAAGTATTTGTTGGCCATGGCTCTAATATCTTCAGCTGTAATTGCGTCGATGCTGTTGTATAACTCATTTAGCATTTCAGGGTTGCGATCAAAATGCATGTAGCTTGCTAGGGTGCCAGCAATAGACTCTGATGAATCTAGACCATTAACGAAACTATATTTGATGTTAGCTTTTAGATTATCTAGTTTTGTCTTATCGACTAATTCAGTGCGCGCTTTAGCGTAGGTGCGATTGATAGCGTCACGCACTGCAGTCAGATTTTTCTTGTCATCAACTTTAACGAACACATGGCGCAAACCAGCATCCTTTGTCTCTGGGTTATATGTAAACATTTGGCTAGCCAATTGTTTGTCTACAACAAGTTCTTGATAAAGGGCTGAGTTACTTGAGAAGTATAGTTGTGACAGTAAATCGAGTGCAGCGCGATCTTTCTTGGCTGGCTGCCAATCGCTGCCTTTGTAAGAAACTAATAACCAGTGACCTGGTAAGTTCGGGTAAACTTCGTGTTTGTAGCGCGGTGCCATTTGCTTTGGCTCTTGCGGAACAACAGTTTCAAAGGTGCCACGTTGCCATTCACCCCAATATTTCTTCACCAACTCCATTGTTTTAGTAGGGTCAACATCGCCAACAATAACGAGCGAAACGTATTCAGGTTTATAGAAACGTTCGAAGAATGTTTTGCCGTAAGCGATTTGGTCAGGCATTGCTTCGATATCTTTGAAGAAGCCCATGGTGGTGTGTTTGTAGGTATGTTTATCAAACGCTTCATTACGAACCGCTGACAATAACTTACGAATTGGGCTCGCGTTGTTTTTAAGGTATTCGCCTTTAACGGTTAGCGCTTCAGTTTTAAATTGTGCGTCTGTGTATTCTAGATTTTGGAAATGATCTGCCTGAATTTCTAACACTTTTTCTAAATGCTCTTTTGAGAAATCTAGATGGTAGTTGGTGTAATCATTCGTCGTGTATGCACCATTATCGACACCTGCATTTTTAAATATGTCGGCATACATCTTTTGTGGGAATTTTTTAGAGCCTTTAAACATCATGTGTTCAAAGAAATGTGCAAAGCCAGTTTTTCCTTCTTCAACTTCGTTGCGTGAACCCGTTGAAACAGGAATTTGTAATGATACAAGATCAGGGTAATCAGTCTTAACGATCATGACTTTTAAGCCATTATCGAGTTCTTCTATAACATAATCTTGGCTAAATACTTTGTTTTGCGCAGCTGCTTGCGCATTTGATGGCATTTGTTGTTTTTTGGTGTCCATCATCGTGCTGTTACAAGCACTTAGTGCTAATGCTGTGGTTACAGCAATGGCAATTTTTTTAAATTTCATGAGCGTTCTCCATTTTTGACCAAGCTATTATGCGTAGGCTAGGTGGGTTTTTCCAGTGTTGTTGTGTATTCGTTGATTTCAGTTAGCTGAAAACTGTAACAGGATTTTTTTTAATTATTCATTTGACACCTTTAGGTATCAGTTGTAACCTTTGGGTATCTAATGATACCTAAGGGTATCTTTTTAATAGGGAGTTATTATGAAAACTGTGAACGAAACTACGCCATTGTCTGAAAGTTTATTTTTGAAAAGGAATGCTTTTCTTTCAATAGCTATCGGGATGTCGATAATTAGTGTGATTGCTGCGAAGTATAGTAAATACGCATTCAATGATATGGGGGGGGTAGCATTTTCTATTGGAATTATGGCCGGGCTATGTATTGTTTTTTTAATTGTAATGTTAATAAAGACAATGAAAGTTATACCTAAAGCAAAAGGTGCCTGGATGTATGGAAATTATCAGGATGAGTATTTTAACCATATTAATCATCGGGCTTACAAATATGCGTTCAATCTTACAGCGTCAGTTGTCGCTATATTTTATCTGATGGAGTTAATGATCACATTACCAAGTTGGCTTGTTACACAGTTTTCTTCTCTGGTATTGATATCTCTTTTTCTCACTTATGGTATATCTATTCTAGTATGGTTAAGGCAAGAGCATGAATAAAGTCTTAGAGAACAACATTGCGAAATTTCGCGCTAAACACAAGCTGTCGCAACAAGATTTAGCGGATGCTATTGGTGTGTCTCGCAAGACTATTAGTACGGTTGAAACCGGACGTTTTACTCCGTCAGTTGTTATTGCATTATCTATTGCTCAGCATTTTGAGACGACGGTTGAATCGTTGTTTTACTTTGAAGAAGAATAATTACTCACCCTTGGCTTTATAACGTGAAGCGACTACACTGTGCTTAATTTTTGGCACAGTCTCACTTATATATAGCAACAGGGAACGTTATGATTCAACAGCCTCAAGGTGGTCAATTTACAGTGGGTGATGGTCGATTAAGTGGATACATTGCCGTTACTTTAGCGCTGCTGAGTTTTTTAGGCGTTATTGCTTTTCACTTTCCTCAGTATTTAACGACGCCTGAATTACGTCAATCTTATGATGTCGATACGATACGTATTGTGATGTTTGTTGCTTTAGTTGTATCTGGCGCATTGGGTTTATGGAATGTTGTACGCAATGTCAATAAGCGTGCTGCTTTCATTGCATGGACATTGGTT
>MPDF01000045.1 GCA_001874365.1 Gammaproteobacteria bacterium MedPE
ACGGTCAAACCTGAGTCCTTGTCGATTCAAGGATTAACGGATTACCTTGAGTATTTAGAAGCGAACAAACAAGAAACCTCGGTTTATGACTTAGCATTATGGCGCAAGATTATGCAGCCACTGACCGTTGCTGTGATGATGCTATTAGCATTGTCATTCGTTTTTGGGCCATTGCGTAGTGTGAGCATGGGGGCGCGACTAGTGATGGGAGTTATCACCGGTTTTGCTTTCCATTTGAGTAATGCAGCCTTTGGACCTATTAGTCTTGTTTATCAAGTGCCTGCAATATTTGGCGCTGTAATACCAAGTATCCTATTTTTAACCATCGCCGTTTATTTCTTAAATAAACGCACATAATAGTCGTTTGAGCATCGTATGAAATACATTAATCACACTGATTTTACGCATTCTAAAAAAGCCAAAGTTGGCGTGTTGCTAACGAATCTTGGAACACCAGATGCACCAACGCCCAGTGCATTGCGTCGCTATCTTAAAGAGTTTTTATCAGATCCACGTGTTGTTGAAGCTCCGCGCTTTATTTGGTGGTTGGTGCTTAATCTTGTCATTTTAACCATTCGTCCTCGTCGCTCGGCGGCGGCTTATAAAACGGTATGGACAGATGAAGGTTCGCCATTACTTATTCACACTAAAGCACAAGCGGAAAAAGTACGTCGTCAATTAACTAATAAATATGGTGATGATGTGGTGGTTGAATTTGCCATGCGTTATGGCAATCCTTCAGTGGATTCTGTGATTGAAAACATGCTTAAACAAGGTGTTACTAAACTTGTCGCATTGCCGTTATACCCACAATATAGTGCGACAACAACGGCATCGACATTTGATGCTATTGCTCAATCACTCACAAAACGCCGCGCTATTCCAGAGCTACGTTTTATTAAAAATTACCACGATTTTCAACCTTATATCGATGCGTTAGCCAATAAGATTGACGATCATTGGCAACAGCACGGCCGTGCTGACAAACTGATTTTCTCTTACCACGGTATTCCAAAGCGCTATCTAACGAATGGCGACCCGTATCACTGTGAATGTTATAAGACCTCACGTTTGGTAGCTGAAAAGCTAGGGCTAAATGAAGATGAGTATATGACGACGTTCCAATCTCGTTTTGGGCGTGAAGAATGGTTGAAGCCTTATACTGATCACACACTTCAAGCACTGCCTAGTCAAGGTGTAAAATCGCTGCAAGTGGTGTGTCCGGGTTTTTCATCTGATTGTCTAGAAACTATTGAAGAAATTGGTGAAGAGAACCGTGACTACTTCTTAGAAGCTGGCGGCGAACGTTTTGAATATATCCAAGCCCTCAATAGTGACGAGTCGCATATCAATGCACTGACGCAGCTGATTGAAAACAACCTTACTGGATGGACGGTTGATAACGATGTAGAAAATCGTTGTCAGCAGGCGAAGAGATTTGGCGCTGAAAGCTAATCTTAAAGTTATCAGGGGGTCGCTTGTGAATAAATATCTTCAAGTGCGCCGTTTATCTCGGGATAAATAAACCTAAAACCGTGATTTAATAATTTTTGAGGCAATACTCGTTGTCCATGTATGACTAAATCCGCTTGCTCTCCCAGCAACAGTGTCATTAGCTTGGTGGGGAGTTTAAACCAACAGGGACGGTGTAGTGTTTTCGCCAGCACATGGGAAAACTGTTGATTAGTGACCGCTCCCGGCGCTGTGGCGTGGACTACGCCACTTAATTTACTGTCTAGCAATTCAATAATAAGCCGAGCCATGTCATCGATATGGATCCACGACATATATTGCTGACCATCACCGATGATCGCGCCAACGCCTAATTTAAAAGGCAGTGCCATTTTAGGCAGCGCGCCACCTTTGGCACTTAAAACAATGCCTGTTCTGAGTACACAAACGCGCATATCGTGCTTTAAATTTTCAAAGGCTAATCGTTCCCACTCTTGGCACACGTCATGAGTAAACTCAGCATTAAACTTACTGTAACCCTCATCGATTTGTTGACTGTTTTGTCGGCCATAATAGCCAATAGCACTGCCTGAAATCATCACATCTGGCGGTCGATGTGCGTTATCGATAAGTTGATTTAAATCGCGTGTTATTTGCCAGCGACTGTGACAAATTTTGTCTTTTTGTGGCTGACTCCAACGCTTGTCGCCAATTGACTCCCCAGCAAGATTAATAACAGCATCAATCGTGTTGATATCAACGTCTTTGAGGTTGTTTACACATTTGATTGGCCTTGATTGGAATAGTGACTGGGCACGTTTAACATCTCTTGTTAATAAGGTAACTTGATGGCTCGGTGCCAATTTGTGAATAAGAGCTCGGCCGATTAAGCCACTACCACCAGTGATCAGAATATTCATTGTGCCTCCTGCCTATGCGCTTTGTTACTTATACGTCCGTGTATTAAATTTAGATCAAAAGGATCTAAAACATCTGTCGCTGCGTATTGCTTAATCATAGTTAACAACAATGGTTGAAATCATGTCAACACAAACCGCATTAATACCCGTATTTCCATTGCCAGTTTGTATCATGGTAGGAGGGATTACAGAGCTGAGAATATTCGAAGCTCGATATGTTCGCTTGGTTAGTGAAGCCAGCAGTGGTCGTGGTTTCGTGATTAGTCATTATGAGTCAAATATGCCGCATACCAGCAGCGAATATGGCACGCTTGTTGATATTATTGACTTCAAAACACTCGATAATGGACTGTTGTGTATTACGGTGAAAGGCAGGGCAATGGTGTCTCTTTCACTGTTCACCCAAGATGATGATGGCCTGCACCGAGCTCAAATTGCTGAGCTAGAGCACTGGTCACAGCATAATGAAAATATCTATGACGAAGCACTGGCTCAGCCATTACAAAACTTAATCAATCATCATGACGAATTGAAGCGCAACTTCCCTCACGGTGATTATCAAAATTTAGCCTGGGTTTGCGCCCGCTATGTCGAGTTATTACCTCTTTCAAGTAGTAAGAAGCAGCAATTAATGTTTTCACAAAATCTGCAACAGTGTCAGCAGTTTATTAAAACGTTAATGAAAGGAGAATAAAAGTGATCCTTTTTAAAGCACAATGCGTATTAAAGGTTAATATTCAAATGAATTGGGTTTAACATGATAAATTCGTCACATACAGTGCAGGGATTAGACACTCATGGGAATGCCAATACAATGAAGGATGCGCAAAATACACAGCAACTGCAACAATGGTTGATTGCAGTTGCTAATGACCGTGACAAACGAGCTTTCGCTCAACTTTTTTCATGGTTTGCGCCGAAGATCCTTCGTTACGGCGTATCTCATCTAAATTCGTCTGCGAACGCACAAGAGCTGCTGCAAGACACCATGACTAATGTCTGGAAAAAAGCCCATTACTTTAACGCCGACAAAGGCGCGGTAACCACTTGGGTGTATACCATCATGAGAAATGCCAGCTTTGATATGCTGCGCAAAATGCAAACCCAGCGTGAAGAGATGTTATCGGATGACATTTGGCCTCTAGTCGAAGCGCAAACGGCACAAGAAGGCGAATACACTGATCACTTAATGCAAAAAGAAATTAAACGTTATCTTTCTTTGTTACCTGATGCTCAGCAACAAGTGATTAAAGGCGTTTATTTTCAACACCTATCCCAAGAAGAATTAGCTAAACAGCTGGGGATCCCCGTCGGTACTGTTAAATCACGACTACGTCTCGCATTGAGTAAACTCAAACAAAAAATGGGAGGAAAATTATGATTACCCACCACCCAAGCGATGAGCTGTTAACTGCTTTTACACAAGGTGAACTAACTGCATCACTATCAATAGCCGTTGCAGCGCACAATGAATTGTGCCCAGTATGCCAAGAGAAAGTTGAAAAGCTTAACGCTCAACACGCTCAAATGTTGTTTGATACTGATAATGAAACAATCGATGACGCTGGCAATGACATACAAGAATCTGAACTCAACTGGATGTCGATGATTGATGACATCACTGATGATGACAGCCAATCAGTGCTGGTACCAATAGACACTAAGTCGGTGCAACTTAGCTACGACAATGTACAGCTACCTCGCGCGTTATCTAACGTGTCATTGAAAAAGTGGAGTAAGTTAGGAGATGTGAGCCGTGCTCGCCTTGAACTTGAAGAAGAGCCAATTCGCAGTAGTTTACTTGATATATCTCCTGGCGGCGTTGTGCCATTGCACACTCATAAAGGGTTCGAACTGACGCTGTTACTTGATGGCTCTTTTGAAGACGATATGGGGAGTTATCACGCTGGTGATTTCATTTGGTTAGACAAATCCCACTCCCATAGTCCAAGAACCACTGACGGCTGTTTATGTTATGCCGTGTTAGACGATGCTATGGAATTTAAAGAAGGCTTTAGCAAACTATTTAACCCTATTGGCAGTTACCTTTATTAATCGCAAGGAGCAGATCATGAATAAACCAATTATTGGCATTAGCGCCTGTGTCATGGGCGAGAAAGTACGATTTGATACTGGACACAAACGTTCAAATTTTGTGATGGATGAGTTGGCAGAGCATGTCGATTATCAACCTGTATGTCCAGAAATGGCCATTGGTATGGGCTTACCTCGCAGGCCTATTCGTCAGGTTATCGATGGCGAATCTATTAAAGTGTGTCAAGCAGATGGCAGTGGTGATGTGACTGACAAGTTAGCGCAATTTAGCGAAAAAAAATCGGCACAACTTTCACACCTGAGTGGTTTTATTTTTTGTCAAAAGAGTCCAAGTTGCGGCATGGAGCGCGTTAAAGTTTATTATGAACACGGCAAAGGTAATCAGCCAACCGGCATTGGTGTATTTGCTAAAGCTGTGATGGAGAACAATCCGTTAATTCCGTGTGAAGAAAATGGCCGCCTTAATGACGCTAAACTACGCGAAAACTTTATGATCCGCGTCTTTGTTTATCAAGCATGGCAGCAGCTTATTGCTGATGGTTTAACTAAGCACAAATTAATTGAATTCCACAGCCAGCATAAGTATTTAGTGATGAGTCATCACTTAACGAGCTATAAATCATTAGGTCGCCTGTTGGGGCAAAGTGAGCAAACGCTCGAAGAGTTAGCGCATGAATATATTCATGGCCTTATGGCGGCGCTGAGCAATTTAGCAACGCGAAAATCACACACCAATACCTTATTTCATTTGCAGGGATATTTTAAAAAGCTGCTAGACAAGCCGCAGAAACAAGAGTTGGTGGATAAGATCGAAGCGTATCGTCAAGGGCTTGCGCCGTTACTAGTACCTCTCACATTAATTAGCCATTACTTAATGATCTATAAAGATCAACAATATCTGGCATCACAAGTTTACTTAGCTCCGTATCCAGACAATTTGAGATTGAGATACGGATACTAATTAGTGATGAACTTAATGTGGTTTCGCAGTGACCTACGTGTGGTCGATAACTTGGCGCTGCGTGATGCGATGGCAGAGGGGCCTTGCAAAGCATTATTCTTGTCGACTAAACATCAATGGCAGCAACATGATGTTAGCGCTATAAAAATTGCTTTCATTGAGCAACATTTGGAGGCGTTAAGCCGAGAACTTGCGATGCTAGGAGTTGAGTTAGAAGTCGTTGAAGTGGGAGACTTTTCAGGGCAAATAGAATTCCTCATTCGTTATTGTAAACAACATCAAATAAAGCGAATATTTGCTAATGGTGAGCCTGAAATTAACGAGATTTCCCGTGACACAAAAATCGCGAGAACTAGTTTATCATTGGCGTTATATGAATCTGATGTTGTAGTGCCAAAGGGCAAAGTGCACACAGCTGACGGTGAAATGTATAAGGTGTTTACGCCATTTAAAATGGCGTGGATAAAACAAGCTAGAGAGCAATCATACGCACCTTACAGCACACCTGTGGCAGTCTCCAAACCAATCGAACATAGTTATCAAGCGCCAAGTGTTAGTGAAAAATTAACTAAGCGGTTGCATCGCTGGCCATCGGCGTGGCAAATGCGCAATCAAGGTCTTATCGGTTTTTTTAAGCAGCAGCATTCCAAGTACCATGCACAAAGAGATTTTCCTGCAATTAACGGCACCAGTCGCTTATCACCTTACCTTGCTATTGGCGCAATCAGTGTCAAAGAAGTGATTAATCAGTTGTTGTATCACCAGCCGATGATTTTTGATGATGTAAAAAGCGAGAAATTTTCATGGCTTAATGAGCTGGTGTGGCGTGACTTTTATCGTCATCTTCAGTTTCATTTTCCATTTTTAGCGAAGGGCAAGAGTTTCAGAGCTAAATATGATGGCTTAATGTGGCGTAATAATACGGTAGATTTTGCTGCGTGGTGTGATGGCAAAACAGGTTATCCCATTGTTGACGCTGCAATGAGGCAATTAGTGGAAACGGGGTGGATGCATAACCGATTGCGAATGATTGTCGCCAGTTTCCTGACTAAACATTTACTCATTGATTGGCGTTGGGGTGAACGTTTTTTCATGCAGCACCTTATTGATGGTGATTTATCGGCCAATAATGGTGGTTGGCAATGGGCGGCTGGCACAGGTTGCGATGCCCAGCCGTATTTTCGAATTTTTAATCCCATTACTCAAAGTGAAAAGTTTGATCCAGCAGGTGATTTCATTCGTATGTATTTACCAGAGCTCAAGCAAATGCCAACTAAAAAGATTCACTTTCCTCATGATTATTTGGCAATGCATCCAGAGCAAAACAGCTATTGGCCAGCTATTGTCGAGCACAAGCAAGCAAGAGAGCGGGCGTTAGCTTTTTATAAAGAACAAGCGTAGGAGAACGCAGTGAATAACGTAACACCGGATTGGTTACCTAAATTCATCGATGTTTATCAACAACTAGGCGTAGATAACGTCGACGATATTGCTGATATATATCATTCAAACGTGATATTTGAAGATCCGTTGCATCGCGTTGAAGGTTTACCGCTATTGTTGGATTATTTTCAAGGGCTTTACACCAACCTCTCAAGTTGCAGCTTCGTGATAACTAACTATTTTTCAGGTGATGAGCAGGCGAGTATTTATTGGCGTATGACGTTTACCCATTCCAAACTTAATGGCGGTAAGCCAGTTTCAGTTGAAGGCCATAGTCACTTAAAGGGATTAGATGGCAAGGTTGTTTATCATCGCGATTATCTGGATGTTGGTGCCATGTTGTATGAACACATTCCTGTGCTTGGCCGCGCTGTGAAATTTATGAAAAAGCGAGCAAGCCAATGAAGCATATTTTAATCACTGGGGCATCATCGGGTATTGGAAAGTCGTTGGCGCAGCTATATGCACAACAAGGTTGGCAGGTGATTGCTGGTGGCCGCAATCAACAGGCGTTAAATGATCTCGTCGCGCAGTTTGAAAATATTACACCGTTAGTGGCTGATTTGTGTGATGAATCAGCAGTAATCGAAGCGGCAGAGCTGTTGCCATCATTGGATTTACTCGTGTTAAACGCTGGCAGTTGTGAGTATATCGACCAGCCTCTTACATTTGATTCAGCCCTATTTCAGCGAGTTATTAATACCAATTTAATGACGGTTGCTTATTGCCTTAATCATTGGCTGAGTAAGGTCAAACAAGGCGGACAGTTAGCGTTTACAAGTTCGAGTGCGTCATTTTTACCGTTGCCAAGAGCACAGGCCTATGGTGCATCAAAAGCTGCACTGAGTTATATGGCTAAAACACTGAGTATTGATTTGGCACCACATAACATTGACGTCAGTTTGATTAACCCCGGTTTTGTGCAAACGCCTCTGACGGAAAAAAATGATTTTCCCATGCCCGGCAGCGTTAGCAGTGAACAAGCGGCACTTGCTATTTTTCACGGTTTGAATAAACGACGTCACACCATTAATTTTCCGTCAGTTTTTACATCGATAATGTCTACGCTCGCACTTTTACCTTTTAGTTGGTGGCGCTTTTTTGCCATACGTTATTTAGTTAGGAAAACATCATGAAAAATATTGCGGTTATTGGCAGTGGCGTTGCCGGCCTCACAACGGCTCATTTATTAAGTCGCGAGCATACCGTCAGCGTGTTTGAGAAAAACGACTATATTGGCGGCCACACCGCAACTAAAGATATTAGTCACGATGGTAAAAATTATGTTATCGATACGGGATTCATTGTTTGCAATGACAAAACATATCCTAATTTTCTTGCGTTATTAGAGCAACTTAATGTTGAACTGCAACCGACAGAAATGAGTTTCAGTGTGCTCAATCAGCGCACTGGTTTGGAATATAATGGTCACAGTCTAAATAGCTTATTTGCGCAGCGTCGAAATATTTTTCGTCCGAAGTTTTGGCATTTGATTAGCGCAATCTTACGATTTAATAAGCAATGCAAACAGCTTCATGCTCAAGGAGACATCGATACCACAATCACACTCGGTGATTTTTTAGCAGAACATCAGTTTTCTGACTTTTTCGCCCAACATTACATTCTGCCCATGGGGGCGGCTATTTGGTCCACTAGTCTTAAAGAAATGAAAGACTTTGAATTAAAGTTTTTTATTCAGTTTTTCTATAACCATGGCCTACTCAATGTTGCTGATAGGCCGCAGTGGTATGTCATTAAGGGTGGTTCACGTGCTTATATTCCTGCGCTTATCGCGCCGTTTAAAGAGCGAGTACAGCTTAATTGTGAGCTAAAAAGCGTGCAACGCAGTAATGATGGCGTGTGCTTAATGTTTGCAGATGGCAGTGAGCAACATTTTGATGAAGTGGTCTTTGCTTGTCATTCAGATCAAGCACTGCAACTACTGCAAACGCCAACCGCAGATGAAATGAGCGTATTAGGTGATATTCCATACAGTCGCAATGAAGTGGTGTTGCACCACGATAAAAACCTATTACCCAAAAGACGTTTAGCGTGGGCGAGCTGGAATTATTTACTTGCTCAGTCAGGAGCGTCATCGCAGCCTGCGACAGTGACGTACAATATGAATATTCTGCAAGGCATTGAAAGCGATACCACCTTTTGTGTCACCTTGAATCAAACGCAGCTTATTGATCCAAATAAAATCATCAAGCAATACGTTTATCACCATCCAGTATTCAACAGTAAAAGCATGGCAGCGCAGCGTAAACGCGCGATTATTTGCGGTCATAATAATACTCATTTTGTCGGTGCTTATTGGTATAACGGCTTCCATGAAGACGGCGTAAGAAGTGCAGTTGATGTCGCTAAACGATTTGGGATCTCATTATGATCAAACAAGAAAGCGGCATATACACTGGCAACGTGCGGCATCGCCGGTTCAGTCCTGTGGCGCGCGCTTTCAGTTACTCGTTTTCTATGTTTGGTCTTAACCCTGATGCACTTGATGAACTGACGAACAAACACGCCATGTTTGGAACTCGTTGGTTTAATCCTGTACGTTTTTGTGAAAAAGATTACATAAAAAGTGAACCAGGAAATTTAAAGCAACGTATTGCATCTAAGGTGGCCAAGTTAGGCGGCCAGTGGCAAGGCAATCAGATCATGATGTTGGTGCAGTGTCGTAGTTTAGGGTTGTATTTCAGTCCGGTGAATTTTTATTTTTGCTTTAACGACGATGGTAGCTGTCCGTTAATGTTGGCTGAAGTAAGTAATACACCATGGAAAGAACGTCACTATTATTTAGTCGATGTTGAGCAGCCTAACATTACGCAAAAGCAATTTCATGTATCGCCCTTTATGCCGCTGGACATGCATTACAAATGGCGAGTTAAACCGCCGACAGACAAGTTGTTTGTCCACTTAGAAAACTTAGAAAAGTCGCCACAAGCTACTAAGGTTTTTGATGCAACAATGGCATTGACCAAGCAGCCGATGAGTACATTGGCGATGATAAAAACATGGCTTAGTTTGCCATTTGCCGCGATTAAAGTCGTGACATTAATTTACTGGCAAGCACTAAAAATATTGATACAGGGTGTTCCGTTCATTCCACACCCTAAACAACGAGGTTGATATGCAACAAACGCAAATAGTCGCCAATGAACCACAGACCAAATTGAATTGGATCAGCGGTAAATATCGCCAAGGTATTTTTGAACTACTTGGAAAGTTAACCGATGCGCAACTAACCATTGTTGAAAGTGGCGAGCGTATTAAGCTGGGTAACTCATCTAGTGAACTTAGCGCAGAGTTACATATCCATGATTTAAGTGTTTATGGTGACTTTGTTAGTGGTGGTAGTTTAGCCGCCGCGCAAGCTTATATTGACAGTAAATGGGATACACCAGATCTCACTAAGCTCATTCGAGTATTTGCACGTAGTCAGCAGTTAGTCGATGAATTAGAAAGTAAAAGCAGCTTGTGGGAAAAGTGCCAAAAGAAACTAGTTAGCCTTGGCAATAGGAACACGCAAGCTGGGTCTAAGCGAAATATTTTAGCGCACTATGATTTAGGCAATGATTTATACAGCCGATTTCTCGATGAAAAAATGATGTATTCATGTGCTTATTATAGCGATGAAAAAACATCACTATCTCAAGCCCAAAGTGCAAAACTGGCACTCATTTGTGACAAACTTGACCTAAAAGAGAGTGACCATCTCGTTGAAATAGGGACGGGATGGGGCGGCTTAGCAATATTTGCAGCGCTCAACTACGGCTGCAAAGTTACGACGACGACTATTTCAGATGCGCAGTACAATTACGCGAAAGAACAAATTGAGCTACGCGGACTATCAGAGCAGATTACACTGCTCAAACAAGACTATCGTGAACTTGAGGGCAGCTATGACAAACTCGTCTCTATTGAGATGATTGAGGCTGTGGGGCATGAGTTTATGGCACAGTTTTTTTCAACGTGTTCAAGCTTGTTAACACCTGATGGAAAAATGCTTGTACAGGCAATTACTATCGCTGATCAGCGTTATGATGCCTACAGAAAATCAGTCGATTTTATCAATAAATACATATTCCCAGGTGGCTGCTTACCCTCAATGGCTGTGATGAGCCAGCACATTGCAAATTCTACCGACATGATGATCGACAACGTTGAAGATATTGGCTTGCATTACGCACGAACGTTATTTGACTGGCGCAAAAAGTTTGATGAAAACTGGCCGGAAATCAGTAGTTTTGGTTACGACGATACCTTCAAGCGCCTATGGCATTACTACCTATGTTATTGCGAAGGTGCCTTTATCGAACGTGTGATTAGCACCCATCATATCGTTGCTCGTAAACCGCAATACAAAGATAGTCACGATGCGGTTATTTTGGATTATTAATGCGGCGTTTTTCCAATTGTGCTGGTGGAGTGCGGCACTACTCACTGAGTACGCTGTATGGATAATGAGTGCCATTTTGATTATTCACTTGATGTTGTCGCCGCGAAAACTTGATGATCTGAAATTATTGCCCATCGCAGGGGTTGGTATTTGCTGCGATCAGCTGTTAATTGCCGTTGATGTCATCAATGTTAACCAATCATTGATTCCTGCGTGGCTTGTTTTGTTGTGGGTGATTTTAGCGTGGAGTTTTAATCACAGTTTAATGTGGTTAAGGTTGCTTAAGCCGTGGCAAGTGAGTATCACTGGCGGGATACTAGGGAGTGTTAGCTATCTCGCCGCAATTAATCTTGGTGCTATATCAACATCACTCTCACTGGCTAATTTCATAATCATAGATGCCATTTTATGGAGTTTTCTACTGCCACTATTCGAGTTAATACAGCGTAAGTTTGTGCCTCAAAAGGAGGATCAATATGTTTAGGTTATTCATTATTTTTAGCGTGTTGTGTGGTTTCAATGTTCATGCTGACAACAAAGACAACGACGATGGTACGCAAGCGAATTCCGCAGACATTATCAGCGAGCTACAGCAACTAACGGCTTTGGGACAAGGCACCATGAAGGTGATGTTTTGGAAAGTGTACAAAGCCCAGTTTTTTACAGACAACAAAGATTATCAGCCTGCTCAATTTCCTCAAGCATTGAAAATTACTTACCTAAGAGATATTGACGGCGAAGACTTAGTCAGTGCCACAGACGAGCAATGGCAGCATTTAAACATTGAGAAAAAACGCCGTGATAAGTGGATCACCTTACTTAACCCCATTTTTCCGAATGTTACCGACCAAGACACCATTATTTTATATGTTGATAAAAAACAGCACTCTCGATTCTATTTCCAACAACAAGGAAGCACGCCACAGTTGATTGGTAGCATAGATGACAGCGCCTTTGGTGCGGCATTTTTATCAATTTGGTTATCAAAGGATACCTCTCGACCTAAATTTCGCCGTAAACTGTTAGGAGCATCATCATGAAATTGTTATTTAACCTGCTACTAGGCGCTGTAGCTTGGACACTTGTTGGCTGTTCTAGTCCATCGTTATCTGACTATCAACAAACGACACCGACGCTTGAGTTAGAGTCGTTTTTTAATGGCGAATTGGTTGCCTATGGCATGGTGTTAGATCGCAGCGGTAAATTGACTCGTCGTTTTAATGTTGATTTATTGGCAAGCTGGCAAGGTAATCAGGGCGTCATTGATGAAAAGTTTTACTTCGATGATGGCGAGCAAACAACACGCATTTGGCGACTAACAAAAACAGCAGCAAACAAATATCAAGGGCAAGCCGATGATGTTATTGGCTTAGCTAATGGTGAAACATCTGGTTCAGCGTTGTACTGGCAATATGATATGACTATAAACGTCGATGGCACTGATTATCAGGTAACGCTTGATGACTGGATGTACTTGCTTGATGAAAATCGATTGTTTAATAAAACCGATATTTTAAAGTTTGGTTTTAAAGTTGGTGAGATAGTATTGTTTATTGAGAAAAAAAGCGGCTAAAGAGCCGCCTTAAAAATGCTTAGTTACAGCTGATTCCAGTTTTTAATCTTATTAGCTTCTGGACTAAGCACGACAATTTCAGAGCCTGACATGCGATCTTGTAAGCTCATGCCCTCACTTTTTTTCGACAATAACCAAACGTTACCTAAGCCGAAAAAACCCGTACACAGACGAATAATAGCTTGAAGAACGGTAATTGAAGAGCCATTCATACGTTGAACTTTTAAACGCCAAGCGCGCATACCTAATGTTTGGCCACCATGAGTCCAAAACCAAATAAAGAAAAAGCAAACGGCAAAAATTAAATAACCAGAATATATATCACTGGTAATAATACAGCGCTGAATATCGGCGTTATCACTACAAAATGTTGGATTTAACTGAGCCAGCAACGCAATGACGATAAAGCCAATAAAATGAGCAATTGCATAAACAGCCATCGCGACGAGAGTGTCGTACATCAACGCGCCAAGGCGCCTCATAATTCCTGCACGTAAAAAATCTGCGTGATTTTCTTGAACTGTATTGTCTGATTCTTTCATTCTTTTTGTGTATTAAATTAGTGTGGTCATAGTTTAACAAAAGCAAATGAGTTTGTATCAATAAAACGATATAAGGATATACGAATCGTAAAGTTTAAATTAGTACTTTAAGTTGATACTATGCAGGACAACTAATATCGCTATTGATTGAAATATGTAGTACTCAATAGTTTTTACGGATAAAAATAATTACAAATAGTGAGATAGCTATGAAATCTTGGATTTTTAGTCATAACGACCAATTGACCCCAGCTTTATCAGGTGACGAAGCGCTAAAGTATGTAACAGAGCATCCACATGCCTATGCATGGCACCCATCTTATACGCATTGGATGCCTATCACTCAAATTGCTGAGTTTGCCCAAGTTGTGAAAGCACCAAAGGCGCCAAGTGTTATTCCTAAAGAACTGATTGAACAGTTTATCGTTAAAGAAAAAGCACTCGTTGAAAAACTTAATGTGCTCGATAATAAAATTGTTCATGCCATTAATGCATTATCTGATTTTGAATCGGAAGTGGAATACCATAAAGAGTTAACTCATAACTGTAACTTAGATGTGCAAGAGACGCTGAACAACATCGAACAGCAATATGCACGACTAAAAGCAAATCTACAAAATTTCAAACAAAGTGCAACGACAGATAAACGCGAGTTTGCCAGTGTTACCGAAGAATTTAAGAAGAGTACATCGTTAAAGTCAGCTCAAGAGCCAAAAGCTGTCGAGGAAAGCATAGAAAAGAAGCAAGCTGCAGTAACTTCTGACATTCCGGCTACGTCTGTTACTGCTGAACCTGCTTCTATATCGCCAAAAGAGTCAACAGCCTCTGAGCACACAGTATCCGAAGAGAAAAATAAGACAGAAGAACCAAGCGCTAGAATTACGGAATCTGATAGCTTGTCTATTAGTGATGACTCTGTTCCTGACGAGACCGCTGAATCAATTCAAGAACCTGTCGATAACCCTGTCGTAGAGCGTGTCGCTCCAAAATCTGAAGCAGTACCTAGTGCATCAGCCAATAAAGCCGCAGCATCTTTATCTGAATTAGTGGAAGACGCTGCACCTGCTCCTACTGTCAAGCCTGCGCCTCGTAAATTGGCTAGAGTTGAATTTAGTGAAGATATTACAGCAGAAGATCTTGCTATTGCCGCTAAAATACAATCAATGACCGTAACTGAAGATAAGCCGCAGTCTTATGAGAAACCACAGGCTTCAGCCGCAGCTGAAGGTGATTTCGACTACATTCTCCAAGGAAAGTATGTTGATGACGGAAGTATAGGTGCTAGAGTAACGCAGTCTGATAACTCGACTGATAATGACGAGTTAGAAGAAGAACTTGTTTCTGATTTAGATGAGCACCCTAAGAAACGTCGCCGTAGAAAACGTCGTTAAACTTGATGCTGTTCGTTATTTCAACGAATAAACACAAGTGACCAACAAATAAGGCTATTTTACATAAATCAGGCTTGCCAACATTGCAAGCCTAGGTATAATGCCTGCACATATTTAGCAATCACATTGCTAGATAGCTACATGAAATGCCGGTGTGATGGAATTGGTAGACATGACGGATTCAAAATCCGTTGCCTTCGGGCGTGGCGGTTCAAGTCCGCCCACCGGTACCATTTTATGTAACAAAAGAATCGACCTTTGAGTCGATTTTTTTATGCGTGGAATAACGTGCAAGGCGAACATCGTCCGACAATTTACACGCTATCATTTCATGTTTAAGTAAACCAACGAAAGTTGGTTTTTTTATGTCTGTAATAAATTCTGGTCAGACATAAAGCACGCCTTTGATAAGAGCGTGCTTTAATAAATAGATTTTTATCAGAAAGAGTAAGTTACGTTTACGCCCATACTTCTCGGTTCGACGACTGCGACGTAACCTTCGGGTGTGCTTCGACCTGGTGGTTCCGCTACTGTGAAGGCTTTTTTATCAAACGCATTATTGATGAATGCACTGACGCGCCATGCATCAACTTGGTAGTCGATATTGAATCGCGCAGTGGTATAGCCCCCTGCAATGCGCTCTTTGGTGTTATTCATGTCACCAAAGTACTCATCAATGTAATTTGCAGAGGCACTAATTGTGAATTGATCGGTAAACCAGTATTTACTACCAATACTTGCGGTATACTCAGGCGCTGAACTAAGTTCATTACCGATAATATCTCCAAATGCTGCATTGGCTGCTTTAACTTCAGTCGATAGTAAACCTAGTCCTGCGGTTAGTTGCCAGTCTTTACTAAGCATTGCGTCAAACTCGACTTCTAAACCTTGAGATGTGGCATCATCAATATTAGTGATTTTCCGAGTACTGTCTGAACCTTGGTAGTTGTTAAAGTTATTGAAAAATAGATTGGCGCTTATGTTTACATCACCGTCGTTAAAGCTGCTTCTTGAACTAATTTCATAGGTGTTAACCGTTTCTTGTCCATAGTAGTAATATTCATTTGTATCAAATGAAATTGTGCCACCACCAGCGTTGTAACCACGACGAGCACTCGCAGACAAGGTGGTATTGTCCGTTACGACATATTGAAGTACGAGTTTTGGTAATGCAATCGTCTTGTCATTATCGAGTAGTTCTGTAAGGGGCTGACCGCCGAAATTAGCATTAAAGTTACGGGTTTGGACTTCTTTTTCTAATCGAGCACCTGTAATGATACGCCATTGTTGGTTTAGCGTGTATTCAACTTCGCCGTATATTGCACTTGATTTACTACTGTCATCGCCGTTGTACGCAAATGGCCCGATACTTCTGAAATCTTGTGAACGCTTGTAATAACTCAGTCCGATAAATCCTGATAATTCTTTAGAATCTAATCCCATGTTGAGCTTGCCGTCAATGGTATAGCTGTCATCCTTCATTAATACATCTGATTGTGCAGCTGCATTAGGTGCGTATTCATTAAAGCCCCACTCATACGTCATGTATGATACTAATAGGTCAACAGATTGGTTATTAGATAATTGATAATCAATATTAATCGAGCTTGTATTAGAAGATGTATCCATATAGCGCTGAAAAGACGGTCTAAAGTTCCATGGCTTATCGGCGAGATAATAATTACGACCTGAGTCTCCTTTTTCTTGATTGTACGAATGACTAAACATAACACTCAACGCGTCAAGGTCGGCTGGCTTCCACAATAATTTAGCGCGCACGCGTGATGTTTTTAATTCATTTAGATCAAATGGTACGGGATTAGAGTCGTAAATTTCACCTTTGTTAATCCCTTGTCCATCGACGTGTTGCGCGCTAATCCGCACGGCTAATTCGTCTTTGAATACTGGACCTGTGATTGCAAACGCTGTATCTAAATAATTTTCTTGATTGCGATAGCCTAGTCGTGCACTTCCTTGCCAATCAAACAAAGGGTCTTTGGTCTTTATGATGACTGCACCTGCAAAGCTGTTACGCCCATTACTAGTCGACTGCGGGCCACGAAACACTTCGACTTGTTCAATATCCCATAGGCCAGTGTCGCCACTCAGATCGGCAATAAACGGTTCAGCAACGCCATCAATTAATGTCGATACTCGCGCTTTTGATCCTCCAGCAAATGAATGAAATCCCGTTGCTGAACCGTTACCGGATACACCGCGAATATCAGGCTGTGCGCCTGATAAAGTCACGACATTGGCGATATCAGATAGGGCATTCGCAATTGATAAGTATTGACCACTCTCTAATATTTCAGAGGTTATGACTGATACTGAAGAGGCTGTATCTTTGAGCGTTCTTTGAGTTTTTTCACCTATAACGGTAATGGTTTCTAAATTTTTACGCTCAGTATCACTCGATTCTGCATAGGCAAAATGATTGCTAAAAACTGATGAGGATAATACTGCAAGAGTAAGAAGATTTAAGCGAGGTAACTGTGTCGTCATGATATTCCCTAGTGTTTGACGTAGCTTGATTAAATTAGCGGCAATTATATAGAGACAATTTAGTAATGCAAATGGTAATTATTTCTATTTACTTTTTTGGTTTGTTGAGTAAAATATCGCACATTTCCAACACTTGTTAGTTTGAATCAACTTAAGGAATGCGTTGTGATTCTATCTAGTTATTTCTTCTTGCTACTGATTGGTAGCATTGTCATGTATCTGTCATTCGATAATCAGAGTATTCTGAGCAAAAGCTTGTCAATTTATCCGTGGCGTTTAGTCGCTTTAGTTATTTGGGTATGCGGGTGTGCACTAGCTTCGTCATTGTATAGCGCGGCTTATGTTGCGCTGACTTTTATGGTTTTTACGATGCTTCTGTTTTCTTTTATTCCATTTGTTGCTTATTTTTCTCGTCGTTACAGGGGGGCAAAATGAGTCAAAGTAGCTCTATTCAGAAGATTCAATCGCAGTGGGTTAGCAAGTCATTAATTGGCGCTATATTAAGCTATACATTGGCTCTATTACTGGTTGGAATATTTGCATGGCAAGGACCTGGCGGTATCGATGCGTCTAATAAAGTGCAGTTTAATATGTGGTTCACTGTAATTATCTGGCTATGTATTTTTAGCTCTGTCTATTTGTTTAAGACAGCCTTGCGTGCGTTTTGTTGGCTTACAGTGCTTAACGTTTTTGCGTTTTCTCTTTTCATACTTGTAAAGCAATAGGATTACCATGAAAGTTCGTGCAGATATTATCCGTACTTACCAAACACTGCATCATTGGACAGGAATCATTGCTGGTTTCGTGCTGTTTATTGGCTTTTATGCTGGATCTCTAACAATGTTTAAACCCGCTTTTGAGCAGTGGGCAACACCATCTAATAATACATTTAGTACCGAAATCGTTCCAGAGCCGCAACGCTTACTTAATGCAGTGCTAGAAACTGAAACATCGAACATTAGAACCATTGAACTTAATTTAGAGCGCGGTAATCATTTAATGGCACCAATTAGTTGGAGTAAGTCGGGTATCAAACGAGGGTTAGATATCGATCAACAACGATTTATTGCCACTTTCGACAACGAGGGTGAATTAATTAAGCAAAATGTTAAACCGACTGTCGTCGCTGAGCTGATCGATTTATTGCATCGAACTGCTGGAATTCCTGGTCGTGTTGGGCACGATGATTTAGGTGTCTTAATTATGGGAGGCGCAGCGCTGCTATATTTCTTAGCGTTGGTTTCGGGAGTAATTTTCTTATTGCCAACACTGGTAAAGTCTTTTCTCGCACTACGTGAAAACAAAGGAGTTAGCCGATTTTGGCTGGATAGTCACAATATAATTGGTTTAACGAGTTTACCATTTCACCTAATTATTAGTTGGACCGTTGTCGTCTTCGCTTTTCACGACATCGTATATGGCTCAATGGGGCAAGTTATCTATGGTGACAAGCCGATGTTTGAACTTGGGGTAAAGGATGAACGAGTTTTCACGAATAATGATTTATTAAGTATCGAAAGTTTGAATAAAATTGCTAGCGATATAGCACCACAAGCACAAGTAACGTCGATGTATTTTGATGGTTTGACGACACCTAGGGCGAGTGTGAGGTTAGATCTTCATATAGACAATGAAGTTATGCGTGGGCCTCTAGCTGATATGCTTTTCTTAAATCCTTATTCAGGCGATGTTATATTTGGATCTGTTGCCACGGATAATGATCCTATTTGGGCGGAAACTGTGGCAACATTCTTCGCAATGCACTTTGGAAGTTATGGCGGTAATAGTGTTCGTTGGGTATATTTTTCGCTAGGGATTTTTGGGGCTGTATTATTTTATAGTGGTAATTTACTGTGGATTGAACGCAGGCGAGTTAAGCAAAATAAACGTAACCCAAAGCCACTGTCTGAAATCAAACAAACTAAAGTGGCCAAACGTATGGCGGCGGCAACCGTCGGAATTTGTTTAGGGTCTATCGCTGCATTAACAATTACGATGCTATTTGGGAAGTGGGCAACCAATATATTAGATAACGTGAATCAATATTATATTGCGAGTTATTATGTCTTATTTATTTGCTCTGTCATTTATACGTTTTGGCGAGGTGCTAGTGTTGGCGCAATGTTGTTAACTAAGGTGATAGCTTTGGGTCTGTTGTTAATGCCATTAACATCACTTATTGGGTGGATTTTTCCCAATGATATTCTATGGCTAGCATCTGCTTGGCAAGCTTGGGTTATAGATATTATGGCACTGATTTTTTCAGTATTATTCTTGTTTATGGCCAAGAAAATAAAACATCGCGCAATATACGGTGAACCCGATAGCGTTTGGGCTTATTAAGTAATAACAAGCTCTCTTATTATTGTTTACTATCTTACTTAAGCGTAAAGGTTTATGAAAATTAGAGTATTAATCTACTTTCTCATTAAACCGGTGCTAGTTTTGTCTGGTTAGCGCTTCACTCAAGGCGCTCTTATGGCACCAATATGCCAGATGCACTGTAGTGGAATATCGGGAAATAAGGTCGCTAAAATCTTTGGTTTCTAATAAACGAATGAGCGACTTTTCCTGTCTGCCGTTAAAGTCAGTTGATGTGTCTGCCAAAAGCGGGCACTTGTCATTACCCGTTCGAATTCTTTTTCAGCCATTGATAAAAAATAGATAATCCAGCGAGTGAGATTCTGAGGTGTTAGTCATCACTCTCGGTAAGTTTTTCTCACTAATGATCTTCGAGCTCTAGATAGTGGTTTAATCAACTCATATTTTGTGTTGCTAATTGAATCATTCTTATATTATCGACATTCACGTGAGTGTTATTGCACTTATTAGAGTAGCAGTTATAGTGCTGGTAGTGAGTTTGGTGAATTGAGGTGTGCGTTATTTTACAGTCGGTTGGTTGGATGTTTGGCACTATGTTGTCCTTTTGTTTATTGGCAATTGGCGCGCGCGAGTTAACAGGGCAATTGAGTACTTTTCAGGTGCTGTTTTTTCGCGGTTTAATCGGCTTGGCGATAGCGACGGTACTCATTATGGCGACTAAGGGCTTTACTTTATTTACGACTAAGCGGTTTAAACTTCATGCTGTGCGTAATAGCATTCATTTGATTGGCCAATATGGCTGGTTCGTTGGCATTGCACTACTGCCATTGGCGCAGGTATTTGCGTTGGAATTTACGGTGCCGTTATGGACAGCATTAATTGCGGCGATGTTTTTAGGGGAGCGTCTGACAGGCAAAAAAGCGTTATCGATTGTGTTGGGGTTAATCGGTGTGGTGATTATTGTTAAGCCATCGACTGATGCTGTCGATACGGCATCCTTGATTGTGCTTGGTGTGGCAATTTGTTACGCCGTGTCACATGTCGCGACTAAATCACTTGCCAGCACTGAGCATCCGCTAACGATTCTATTTATGATGTGCGTTATGCAGCTGCCTGTCGTGTTTTTATTCTCCTTAGATAATTGGCTGTGGCCAACGAGTATTGAATGGTTGTGGTTATCGCTCATTGGCGTTACTGCTTTGAGTGCGCATTTTTGTTTGGCCAAAGCCATGGCGACAACTGAAGTGACTTTAGTGATGATTATGGACTTTTTGCGGCTTCCTGCTATTGCTGTGGTTGGCGTGTTGTTTTACAAGGAGGCATTTGAATTGTCATTGATTGTTGGTGCGCTAACTATGCTGGTGGGTAATGTGTGGGCATTATCGAACAAAAATATGTCAGGTTCTTCGTGAGTTAATTATTAGGATTTTGTTTTTAATCAGTTATCATCGTTCGCGTTTTTTAATGGAATATTACACCACATGAAAAAAATCTCTTCACGCAGTACCCTCTTTAACAAAGTGTTTTTTCCGATTATTTGGTTTGGCTTCTGTGTTGTCTTGATTGCCATTGGCATATGGGGATCACCTGAGCATTCTATTGATTGGGTGTTTGTGGGTGGGCCTTTTATGTTTATGGTTGTGGGCTATGTGTTGATGAAAGCCTTTATTTTTGATTTGATGGATGAGGTATTTGACGCCGGTGATAGCTTGATTGTGCGCAATAAGGGGCGAGATATTCGCGTTGTTTTGAAAGATATTAAAAATGTTAGTTATCAAACTATGAGTAATCCTCAGCGAGTGACCCTGAATTTGCGCAAGAAGACGGATTTTGGTCAAGAGATATCATTCACACCCGTAACCTCTTTGTGGGCATTTAAAAAGAACAAAGATATTCTGGTTTTGATTGATCGTATTGATGAATTACGAGGTGAATAATGGATTTTAATATTGAAATTGATGACTTGAGTGATGGTGCAATAGCGCATTTGTTAAATGCGCACTGGCAACAGATGCAGAAATACTCACCAGCAGAAAGCATTCATGCAATTGATGTTAAGCAGCTACAACGCTCAACATTAGTTTTTTGGGGGGCTCGTAATGATGGAAAATTGGCGGGATGTGGCGCACTACAGCAATTATCACCAGTGAGCGGCGAACTTAAGTCGATGAAAACCAATGTTGAATATTTGCGCCAAGGCGTTGCGCAGCAGTTGCTTACGGCAATAACTGATGAAGCACGTTCACGTGGCTATGACACTCTTTACTTGGAAACCGGTAGTCATGATGCTTTTAAACCTGCCATCGCGATGTATGAAAAACATGGGTTTGTTGCTTGCAGTGCTTTTGGTGATTATCAGGAAGATCCACATAGCCGATTCTTCAAGAAACAATTGAAATAAACAGTCTTCGTGAATCACAAGCTGCTAGACCAATGTCGTAGCTGCTGAGCTATCTTTTTAAGTTGGCTTTTTCTACTATCAATATAGTTAACTTTCCATAATTGTTCCTAATTATTTGATTCTACAATTAATCATATTCATTGTGATGTTTTTGGAAGTAGTTATTTTCATTGTTTCCATATATTCAAATGATGATTGTAGGATAAGGTTTGGATAAGCAATGAAACACTGATGCTTTGTGAAGAAGCACAGCATCAAGTACTACATATTTAGGTGTATTTTATGATTATTTCTGCCTCTACAGATTATCGCGCTGCCGCTAAAGCCAAGTTACCCCCATTTCTTTTTCATTATATCGATGGTGGCTCTTATGATGAGCAAACAATGCGTCGCAACAGTGATGATTTAGCAGATATTGCCCTACGCCAGCGCGTGTTGCGGAATATGTCTGATTTAAGCTTGGAGACTGAACTCTTTGGTGAAAGACTCGGTTTACCTATCGCGTTAGCGCCTGTTGGATTAACTGGCATGTATGCACGACGTGGTGAAGTACAAGCGGCGAAAGCTGCTGAGCGCAAAGGTGTTCCATTTACCATGTCGACGGTGTCGGTGTGTCCTATTGAAGAAGTGGTGCCAGCTATTTCGCGTCCAATGTGGTTTCAACTCTATGTGTTAAAAGATCGCGGTTTTATGCGTAACGTGCTTGAGCGCGCTAAAGCGGCTGGGGTAAAAACCTTGGTCTTTACCGTGGATATGCCTGTACCGGGCGCTCGTCATCGTGATGCGCACTCTGGTATGAGTGGTCCTAATGCGGCATTACGACGTGTAATACAATCAACTATGCACCCTCGATGGGCGTGGGACGTTGGTGTGATGGGTAAACCGCACGATTTAGGGAATATTTCAACGTATCGTGGTGAGCCTACTAAACTTGAAGACTATATTGGCTGGCTGGGTAATAATTTCGACCCTTCAATCTCGTGGTCTGATCTTGAATGGATCCGCGACTATTGGGATGGACCAATGATAATCAAAGGCATTTTAGATAAACAAGATGCTCAAGATGCAGTGCGCTTTGGCGCTGATGGCATCGTAGTCTCAAACCATGGCGGACGTCAGTTAGATGGTGTGCTATCGACTGCAACGGCGTTACCACCTATTGCTGATGCTGTAAAAGGCGACTTAAAAATCTTGGTAGATTCTGGTATTCGAACTGGATTAGATGTAGTCCGGATGATTGCGTTGGGCGCAGACTGTACCATGTTAGGCAGGGCATTTGTTTATGCATTGGCAGCTGATGGTGAATCGGGGGTTTATAATCTGTTGGATTTAATGGAAAAAGAGATGCGCGTTGCAATGACTTTAACAGGTGCTAAGAGTATCGCAGAGTTAAATAGTGAT
>MPDF01000046.1 GCA_001874365.1 Gammaproteobacteria bacterium MedPE
GGTTGAATCTGCTTCAACTTGTGAAAAATCGGGGTTTAATGTGGCATTTAATACGCTATTTTGCGTGATCCCCCAGCGTAAATCTAATCCTAAATCTTGCTCTGCCTTTCCATTTGACCATGGGTCATTTGAGGTTGGCCTACTATCGCTACGTTTAATTGTTGCTGTTGGGGTGACTTGAATATTGTTGCCTGATCTTATGCCCTCAAAACCATTAAGTTTGTTGTAAAGGCATAGCGAACACGTTGAATCACGATTAGATTGATAGCTGCCAAATTGGCGGCGAACTTCGCGTGGCTGATTACGCCATAAAGTGAAGCCCCATTGTTGAGTGTCTTGATTGTCTTTAAAGCGCAGTGCTTTAAATGGAATGCTAATTTCAGCTATCCAACCTTCATCGGTGACTTGTGCCGCGCTATACCAGATGGCATCCCACGCATCATCTTCACGCCAACCGTTGTCGTCATTGATACGCTCATCTGATTGCGCACCTTTAGGATTGACGAAAAATAAATAGCCACTGCGTTCGTCATTAAAGGTATCGAGAATAATCCCCATGTTATCGTCACGCCAAATTTTGTCATGATCTCGCAGTGCCCCTCTAATTTGTTCAGGATGTTCATCATAAGCAATCATTGCGATATGCAAAGATTCGCCATCTTGATAGATATAGCCTGTTGTTTTTACTTTGGCGGCTACTCCATTGCCTGGTTGATTTTCATAAGCTAGCTCCACTTTGGTTGCTAGTTTCCACATTGGCTCATCGAGCTTGCCGTCAATAGTCGGGGCTGTAGATTGCTTGCTTAATTGATAAGACGTAGCGGCCATTACCGTTGTTGGCACAATGAATAAAAAGGCGATCACTGTTTGTAATAAGTTGGTTAATCGTTTTCGTAGTAATTCGTTACGGGTGATACTCAATAAATAGTTCATAGGTGTTCCACGTATTCCTTGTTTGTGATGGCGTCATTTTTGGTTGGCCGAGGAATAAAGTCGTGGTGAAGCAGTGAAAAAAGGTGAAGAACTTGGGATTTTTGTCAAAATTGAGTGAAATTTATCCGCTTGATTAGCTGTTGACGGTTTTTTCTTTGCCATAGATAATAAAATCCGTTTTTTAATTAAAAGTTAAATCAATGCGATATATCCATATTCAAGACCTAGTAGTTGATAGCCAACTCCCTGTAATAATTGTTGAAGGTAATGAGATATCGCTTGAACCTAAACAGCATGCATTGCTGATGTTATTTATTGAACATGCCAATCAAGTCGTTAGTCGTGATCAAATTATTAATGAAGTTAATCAGGGGGTTATTGTTAGTGATAATGCCGTTAATAAAATGGTGGCTAATTTACGTCAGTTATTAAAAGATAATCCCAAATCGCCGCAGTTTATTAAAACAATTCCAAAGCAGGGTTATTGCTTTATTGCCTCTTGCACAAGACAAGACAGCTTAGTGACCGGTGGTCAAAAGCAAGGTGAGCCTGCTGCGTCACCTTTATCTTTATTTGTTATCTCTTTGTCTGCGATATTTATTGTTGGATTAGCTATTTGGCTGATGTTATCGACGGCGGGTGAACCAAAAACTTATGCCAGTATGCAATTACAACCACTGACTCGACATTCTGGCGTTGAGTTCTCTCCTGTCGTATCACCTGATAAACAGCTATTAGCGTATACACGTAATGATCCACACAATGACATTGCTCAGCTTTGGATCCGCCATCTTGATGGTTCAGAAAAAGAAACCTTGGTGCATGATATTGTAATTTCCTCTGAAATGACGTGGTCGAGTGACAGCAAGCAGCTGGTATTTACCGATTATCCTAAACAGACCTGTCAATTATTACGTTTTACCGTTGGCAACAGCAGTGAGCAAGTTGAATCAATTGGCCAGTGTGACGCGCTATACGTGTCACACCTGCAATTTGTCGAAAATGATAACGCAATAATTTACACCGCAAGGCAAGTAGGTTTTGACCCTATTCAGATTTATCGTTACTCGTTAAATGATAAAAGCCGGGTGCTAATCAAGCAGCCAGACCCCACTGGTAGTGGCAATTATGGATTCGATATCTCAAGTGACGGCAATAAAATGTTAATTTTGTCAGCCGATGAAGGAAGCTGCCATACATCGATGTATGTATTAAATTTAATAACGAATACATTAGAGAATAAAGGCCGTTGGTCACGCTTTATTAATCGCGCTATTTGGCATCATGATGGTGAGAGCGTTATTAATACAACGAATGAATTTTCGCATGAGCTAGTGCAGAGTCGCCTAGACGGCACCATGATATCGTCAATGGTTAGCACATCTAATCGCGTGGCAGATAATTTTTCTCGTTTCCCTAATGGCCGTGATTATTACTTTACGTCCTTTCAAATGAACAATGATAATGAGTTGATAAACATCGGTGATGGCTCGGTTAAGCGAACTTTTAATTCAGCGGTGTACGATAAAATTCCAACCTTTGCTCATGAATCTAATCAATGGTTTTTCTTATCTAAACGCAATGGGCCGTCGCAAATTTTCTTAGGTGATGAAACAACGAAACAATTGCAACAAATTACGCATTACGAGTCAGAGCCACAAATTAGTGATCTCGACGTATCGCCGGATGGCAAAACGTTGTTGATTGGAGGGCGTAAACAAATCGAGTTAATAACGTTAGCAAATAACTCAGTTGAAACAATTCATGTTGAAGAAGGGTTTGCCATATCAACAGGTTGGCTTTCAGATAATCGATTGGCGGTTTCTATTTTGGTAAATGGTCAGCCACAGTTGCGATATTACCACCTTGACACTAAGTCATTTTCAAAGGCAAATGAGCGCTGGCAAGGTGCCTTTAATGATTCAAAAGGCGAGCGATTATTCTTTGTTGAACAGGGCACTAAAGAAATTTACCAGTGGTTTGAAGAAGAAGAGGTTGCTCGCACCACAAACGTAAAACTTGAATGGGCCTTTGGAAATGGCGTCGATGCTAAAATCGATGGTGATACCTTGATTTATCGCAAACAGAATGGAGCAGAAAGTGAAATGTTTGCGCGCTCATTAACTAGCGGCGAAGAGAGATCACTAGGAAAGTGGTTCTACATCGCCGGATTTGATTTTGCCGATAATCAGCTATTAGTCAGTTTTGAACAGGGTCGCAGTGGCGATATTTTAAAAACTGATTTTCAGTAAACTATTCTTCAAGCATGTGCTGCTGTAGTTTTTCTCTTAATTCTTCTGTTAGTGGCACACTTTTCTTTTCGTTATGACAGTAATGGATCATGGCGGCCTTACCGCTAGCGGTTTTAACGCCGTTTTGCCAACATTCTTGATAGATGTCGAATGAGCTATTACCAATGCGAGCGATAAAAGTTTTGATTTCTACGTCACTGCCGAAGTGGGTTTCTGCATGATAGCTTACGCTAATACCACCGAGCATTAGTTTCCAATTATTGACGTCTAAATCTGGCGTAAAAAACATGAAAATTGGATCGCGTCCCGACTCGAACCACATCGGAAAAACGGTATTGTTAATATGACCTAGGGCATCAGTTTCTAAAAATCGCGGTGTAATGGTTAATGAAAACATAGTGTCATCCTAAACAGTTGTTTAAATATAATGGCGCCAATCTATCAAAAATATTCCAGTTATAATACGTTTAACGATAGAATCAATTAATCTAACGAGCCTAACAAGAACATCATTTTGCCGACATTATCTCAATTGCTAATACAACTCTCTCAAGAATTTGCTACGACTAATGGCCGCCAGTTGGTGGTACTTAGTGGCGACGAACATTGGGGATGCGAGCTTGTTAGTGATGTGGTGAATGACGATAACACGCTGTGGCTTGGCGATGGCAGTGATGGCGCAATCGCAATGAAAAAAGCGCACTTGAGCTTGGGACGTGAATATCAGAGCTTAGTGTTTAATGCCTATAGTGGCTTTCATCCTGATGCATTCGGGCAGTCTATTGGCGCACTAAATGGCGGCGGCGTGTGTTATCTCATTGTTCCTCATTGGCAAGAATGGCAGGCATTTAATGATCCTGATTATTTACGCTATGTGGCCACGCAGGACGAAGTAGCGTCAGTTAATCACTATTTTATTACGCGATTACAGCGGGAAATAAAATCAGATAATGACGCCATTATTATTGAGCAAAGTAACCCACAATCATGGTCATGGAACATACCGGCTCTTGTGAAAACACAAGATGTGCAGACGCCACTGGCCACCAATGATCAAGCTGAATGTGTTAATCAAATAATCACTGTCGCTAAAGGTCATCGCAATCGACCGCTGGTCATTAATGCTGATCGTGGCCGCGGAAAATCAAGTGCACTAGGTATAGCCGCAGCTCAATTATTACAAGACTCGTTAACTAACATTGTCATTACGGCGCCAAAAGCAGCTGCGCTTGATAGTGTATTTTTCCACGCAATGCGCCTTCTTGATGGCAGTAATAGAATTCAGAATACGCTACATTGGAATGATAAGTCTTTGTGCTTTATTGCTCCTGATGAGCTGGTGCAAACTTTGCCAACAGCCGATTTAGTGATGGTGGATGAGGCGGCCGCGATTCCTGCGCCAATGCTCAGTAACTTAGCGAGTCATTATTCAAGACTGGTATTTTCTACCACAATTCACGGTTATGAAGGCACTGGACGAGGGTTCGTACTTAAGTTCTTAGCAGAGCTTGCACAAATATCGCCGCAAATGCGTCGTTGTCAGCTTAATCAACCGATACGTTGGCAAGAAAATGATCCTGTCGAGCAGCTAAGTAATCGCTTATTGGGATTAAACGCTAAAGCTGTGAACTTAAGTTCATATTATGATTTAAATAGGGAAAGCATTAACTACCAATGGCTTACTCAGCTTGAGTTATCGCAAGACAGTAACTTGCTAGAGCAACTGTTTGGCCTATTGGTACTTGCGCATTATCAAACGTCACCGTCAGATTTTAGGCAATTATTAGATGCGCCTAACCTTCACATTTTAGTTGCAACCTATGATGGCAACATCGTGGGGGCGTCGTTGATTTTACGCGAGGGTGAGCTGCCTGACGAACTCGCTAAGCAAATATCGTTAGGAGAGCGCCGCTTACGGGGACATTTATTACCGCAGTCTTTATTAGGTCAACTAGGTATAGAATTCGCTGGTGGTTATAAATATGGGCGGGTGATGCGAATAGCTGTCCATCCTCAGTGGCAACACTCCGGCATTGGAAGTCAATTAGATAATCACACAACAAAATGGGCACAGTCTCACGGTCTTGATGTGTTAGGTTCTAGCTTCGGTGCGACTGCTCAGCTTTCGCAGTTTTGGATTAATCAAGATTATGTACCTGTCCGACTTGGATTTAGCCGCGATAGCGCGAGTGGAACTCATTCTTTGATGGTGTTAAAGCCTATTAATGCGCGGGTAGCATCGATGATTGATATGGCTAATGCACAATTTTCTCAGGCGCTTAGATATGATTTGGCGGATGCTCATCGCGAGTTATCTAGTCAATTGGTCGTAAAACTGATGGCGACATGTAAAGATTTTGCGACACTTGGTGAATTTGAACGCAATAATATCGATTACTATGTGCGTGGTAATCGACCTGTTGAGCAGGTTAACGCTATGATTGAAAAAGGGATTTGGAGCCAGCCAGCCAAGCTAAGTCAATTAAATAACAACGAACAACAATTAATAATAAAACGATTATTACAACGTCATTCATGGTCTCATTTGAGCAAAAACCTTAAGTTAACTGGTAAAAAAGCAGCTCAGCAGGCATTGCGTCAGGCAATTAGCTCTTGGCATCAGCTTATTTAAAAACAACCACTTGCTAATCTTCTTCATCAAATCACAAATATAACTTGCACTAAGTTTCAAACGGTTGTTTAATTCTCTGCAGGTTAAAGAATCTAACGTATAGTTGACGTACACGTAAACTTTCTGGCAGACTCATAGTCAATAATCGAACAATCACGCATAAGATGTGATGTTACAAAATTAAGTCGGCGTCTATGTAACGCCTACTACAGCAATTAATACACGTAAAAGAAAACCGCAATAGGAGCAGAGTATGGAACGTGAATCGATGGAGTTTGACGTCGTCATCGTTGGTGGTGGTCCAGCAGGATTATCAGCTGCGTGTCGTCTAATGCAAGCAGCAAAAGAGAAAGAACAAGAAATTACTGTTTGTGTTGTAGAAAAAGGCTCAGAAGTTGGCGCTCATATTCTCTCAGGTGCGGTATTTGAACCGAAAGCACTTAATGAGTTATTCCCAAATTGGAAAGAGTTAGGCGCGCCACTCAATACTGAAGTGGTTGGCGATGATATTTTTATGTTTGGTAGTGAAACCAAAGCGACTAAAGTACCTAACATGTTTGTGCCTAAAACTATGCACAACGAAGGCAACTACATTATTAGCTTGGGTAACTTATGTCGCTGGCTGGGTGAACAAGCTGAACAGCTTGGTGTTGAAATCTTCCCAGGCTTTGCGGCTGCTGAAACCGTTTATAATGACGATGGGTCAGTTAAAGGTATTTTAATTGGCGACATGGGTATCAGCGAAAGTGGTGAGCAAAAAGACTCGTACATGCCTGGCATGGAACTACACGCTAAATACACCTTGTTTGCTGAAGGTTGTCGTGGTCATTTAGGTAAAGAATTACAAGAGCGCTTTGACTTGAATGAAGGTCGCAGTCCACAACATTACGGACTAGGCATTAAAGAGCTTTGGACGATTCCTAGCGATCAACACCAACAAGGTAAAGTGGTTCACACTGCTGGCTGGCCGTTAGACAATGGTGCGACAGGTGGTGGTTTCTTATATCATATCGAAGACAACCAAGTTGTTTGTGGTTTGATTGTTGATTTGAATTATTCGAACCCTTATTTAAGTCCATTTGATGAATTCCAACGCTACAAGCATCATCCGGAAATTGCTAAGTTTTTAGAAGGCGGTACCCGTGTTTCTTATGGTGCACGTGCTATTGCAAAAGGCGGATTAAACTCGTTATCTAAAATGAGTTTCCCTGGCGGTCTATTAATTGGTTGTGACGCTGGTACGTTAAATTTTGCAAAAATTAAAGGCTCTCACACGGCTATGAAATCAGGCATGATTGCGGCGGATGTGATTCTAGAAGAACTAGCAAAAGGTGAAGAAGCCGCTTCAGAATTGTCTCAATATGCCGCTGCATTTGAATCATCTTGGCTATATGAAGAATTATATAGCTCACGTAATTTTGGTGCTGCTATGCATAAATTCGGTACTACCTTGGGTGGTGCTTACAACATGGTTGACCAAAACATCTTCGGCGGTAAACTGCCATTCAACATCAAAGATGAAAGCTTAGATCACGCGCAGCTTAAGCTTGCGAGTGAGTCTCAAGAGATTAACTATCCAAAACCAGATGGCAAATTGAGCTTTGATAAGTTGTCATCGGTGTTCTTATCAAACACTAACCATGAAGAAGATCAGCGTTGCCATTTAACGTTAAAGGATGCTTCAATTCCTCTAACCGTTAATATGGAAAAATGGGCTGAACCTGCACAGCGTTATTGTCCTGCGGGTGTTTACGAAATCATTGAAGACAACGGTGAGCAGCGTTTCCAAATCAATGGTCAAAACTGTGTTCACTGTAAAACCTGTGATATTAAAGATCCGAGCCAAAACATCACTTGGGTTACGCCTGAAGGCGCAGGCGGTCCTAACTATCCAAACATGTAGTCATTGATGATTTTAAAAGGCTTCCCATTAAGATAATGCCATTCGGTTAAGTTTTTTTAGGCTTGTATCTCAACGGATACCTAGATGGAATGTAAAGCACTGAACGTGAAAACGTTCGGTGCTTTCTTTTGTCGGGTAGGACAAAATGTTTCACATCTTTCCTCATCAGTTGTAATTTCTTTGGTATCGTCCCGTTCGATGATAAAGCCAGTGCTCTGACTTGAGTATTAATGATGCAAATAGCAGCTGTAAAACTTATCCTTGTCGGAGAAACATCGGCTATCTTTAGCGATAGCCGCCATTTCCAGTCGAATAAGGTTATAGTCTAACAACACGCCCCATAGCTCTTGTCTAACCCCCTTGTGGAAAACGGCTTCTCAAGGTTATTTCGTTATTCAATTGGCTCGATTCTAATTCTCCAAAACCTTGCTCTATTTCCCATCGTTCCCAATAAATTGATAATAATGTTTCCATTGGTGATGTTTCTGGGTCAGTCAATGAGGTAATAAAGCCTTTAATGTCTCCTTTAGGGTGTTGGTAGCAAATCATCCGTGCCTGCCAAACATCTGGTTGGTTAGGATTATTCGCGCGAAATTGTGGTGAAACAGGCATTTCGATTAATAAATCATTCTCTGAAAAATGTTCGATGACCTCGTATCGCATGCCTTGTTTTACAGGGGTTAACCAATGGGAGTTCACACCAAATTGTTGCCAATACAATAGTAGGTCAGCTGAAAAATAACACCGATCGAATAATGTTAGTGAATCGTCTGGAATGTCGATTAGCAACCGCTTTGCTAATGTAATTTCACCAACATCACACCTATCAAAGGCAGCACCTAGTAACATTCGAGAATGTGTGGAGTTAAGCGCAACCATGCGTAGTTGAGGATAAACTTGATGCGTTTGTGAGATGAAGCCAAAGGCTTCCCTGTTTTCAGGCGTATCTTGACTTCTAAACGTTGTACCATCGACGGCTAATACATGAAGATCTAAGGACTTATCTTTGCAAAGCGCAGATTTTCCACACTGCACACGCGGTACTAAATAGGTAACTCATTGGTGATTCACCAAGACGTTTTCTACAATCGGTTAACACGCTAGGTGCGACTCGAGAATACATAGTATCAGGGTTACTTTGAAGGGCTAAATCAAGAGAACTACGGACTTCTTTTATTGAACTACTTGCATGACCCCCATCATAATGACAAGCCACGCTGCCTGTTCGGCAGGTAATCGACGTCGTCTAATGCTCGCTTTATCGGTGGCGAACAACGCTTCTTTAATCCATTGAGTATCAATAGGACTTAGCACATTATCGTATGAATCAGTGCTTTCAAACGACTCAAAAACCGACGCTAACTCTTGAGTGAACATATAAAAAATCCCCAAGTCTTAACAAAGACTGGGGATTATGATCTATCTACAAGATCGTTCAAGTTCTCTTAAACGATTGGCATTGTTCCATTAAGAAGCCTTTTTTAACAATCATTGTATAGCTTAGGAGCTATTGAGCTTGTTAATTTCAGTGGATTGGAAGCATGTTTTATCAACTCGTTCTAGACGTCAGTTAAATGAGCGGTAAGATATATCAAAATTATATTGATATTCGAGAGCCCATTATTTGTGTTTGAGTGGGGTTGATTTATTGTTAATTAAATGTTGACGAGTTTGATGGTTTTTTTTACGCTGTATACGCGAAAATTATATAATGTAAAATAAGGAATGTTATGAAATATATTGCGTTTTCTGCGATGTTGATAGGTAGTTATATAACTACTGCACAAGCTGTCATTGATGATAGTGGTTTCGGTGACGGATTATTGGGAGCTTCCAGTGTGATACAAGCTTATGCTTGTGATGATTGTAATAGTTTGGAAGCAAGGACGATTGCTTTACGCGAAGCACCTAGAAATAGTTGTAATATTTACAGAAATGGCAAGAATGCGACATATTGTGAATCAATATCCAAAACAGTATTAATCCCATCTAATAAATCGCGTGAAGTATTTAAATTTATTGTTACGTCATCTATTAATTCAAGTAACCACCCTCAAACAACTATAATTACTTTTCCTTTGTCTGCGAAAGAGAATGCTTTAATGGATGAGTACTTTTATCTCCATGACAAAGTTCAGAGCGCTGTGAGTCAAGTTAATCGAGAGTTATCGGAGCAAGTGTCGATTCCTATTCGACGTTATTCTCCGTCTGAATTCAACGAGTATCAGAGAGCAAATGGAAATAATGAATGTGATAATCATCCCGCTAACTATTTATCAAGTCTCACATTTCGAAGAAATACAAAGAATAATCTAGCTCAACATATTACAGGAAAGTTATCTGGGGATGCTATTGATGCAACTTATTCTAATAAACTTTCAGGAGGAGGATTTTCTATTTCAAGAGATGGCTTTGGAGCTAATGTAAGTTATCAATACATTGAGAATAATAATATTGCATTTGTTACAACGGATAAAAATAATCGTTTAGCGTTTGATGTACATGTCGGAAGAGATCCTTCAAATCCAGATGGAATTGGAATTGGATTGACACTTAATAGCATTTTCACCAAAATTGATGGTTTTCAATTTGCAGACCTTTTTAACAATTCTAATTCTGATATAAGTGATGCAAGTATATCAATATGTCTAAGAGATTATTTAGAAGAAGAGGGGCAAGAACCTGATAATTCATTAGAATCATCAGGTGGTAGTGGTTCTAACACCGATCCATTTTGGGGGCCTCTTGTTGATGGTTTGGATGTATTAAGTAATTTTTGTGAATATAGACGAAAAGCTACCGTTTGTCGGACTGATAAAACAGGTATACCGACTTGTGGTAGTACTGTCGTAACTTTTACTGCACGCTGTGGTTCTGTGCGACAACCCAAGAAGTAGAGTTGTTCGTCTAAGATACTATTGCCATTAATATTAATTGGTCATCGTTTTATTTTAAGCCCGAGTTTAAGTAATGCTTGGGCTTTTTTAATGTGGCTAATGAGTTTGTTCACTTTAAATATTGTAAGGCGAACTCACTCAGGGAAAGATGAGAACTAAATAAACTATTGGTAATTGGTGCTGGAATTCCTAATCTTAAAGAATAAAAATCTAAAAAATTTAGTATTGACTTAATCTTTGAACCTTTGGATAACTTTTTGTTAACGCCAAACTATTATAGGATCGTTATTGATGATCACATTGCAATTAGCGACCGTATTAGCGTGGGATCTAGAAGTTCGATCTTTGATAGTGAATTGATAAAAAATAAGATATCTGGGGCTTAATTTTTCATTTATGGTGCTACTCGTAGAATTTATAGTTTAGACGATATTACAGCTGTCTATTGGCATTAACATCACCGATAAAAACGTAACGGAGTAATTTGTGCCTAGTGACTTTAACGGGGTCAAATCAAGTGACTTTTTTGCACTTAAGGTGTATCGATCATTGTGAAATTACTACCAAAGAATCGTTTCCATTTTTCTACTCACTGCGCTGTGAATAACTTTGTTTATAATTTTTAATCAATCGTTTTGGTGAGTACTCCGTATTAAATAATAATCAACACCAAACTTATGTTGCTAAATGGTTAAATGACGCCTGATAAAAATACGATTGGCCAAGCAGCACAAGGTCATATTGTTGATAGCAATGACAATACACTTGTTAATTCTGATGGAGTGTTTGAATATTCGCGCCGTACTGCGCCATTTGGATTTAACGGCGCGTACTTTTATGCTGGGTTAAGTTATCGGTTCTAGATTAGTTGCGCTGCCACAACGAAAACGTAACTTGGCCGGCGTTTTTCTCTTTGAGACATTGCCAATTGTTTGGGAAAGTGGCGCCTGCTAATTCAGATTCCATTTCAATGTAGATTACCGCATCATCATTTAGCCAATTATTGTCTTCTAATAATTGGCAACTTTGCTCGAGTAAGTTTTTACGAAAAGGTGGGTCGATAAATACCAGATCAAATGTTTGGCTGGCAGCTTGGTTTAAAAACTTTAGGCTGTCTGTATTTTTAACAATGCCATTAGTGCATTTTAAGGTGGTTAGATTTTTAGTGAGCTGATTCGCCGCATTGCGGTCTTTTTCTAGTAATAGTGCACTGTCTGCATAACGAGATAACGCTTCAAATGATAAGCCACCGCTGCCTGCAAAAAGATCTAAACAACGAGCATCACTCACATAAGGGGCTAGCCAGTTAAAGACAGTTTCTTTGACGCGATCAGTAGTGGGTCTTAGTCCTTCAACGTCAGTAACTGGCAATTTACGACTACGCCATTGCCCGCCAATAATTCTAACTTGACCTGAACCACCTTTTCCTGCTGCCATCTCTACCTCAATCTGTTTGTATTTGCTATCATCTGTGCGAATTAATACCCGTGACAATTTGAAATGCATTAAATTAAGCTGATTAAGTCGCTTTGCTGCATTAACAATGGGTAAAAGTATCTTGGGCGTTATTTTACGCCTAAAACGCATTAGATGTTTATAAGGTTTTCACAATAATGGCAAAAAAAGGCATGTTCGGTTGGTTGGGTTTCGGCCGAGATAAAAATAAAGCGTCGGAACAAGAGATTGAACAACAAAAACTAGCTGAACAGCAAGCTGTTGACGAAGCAGCTGCGGCTCAAGCAGCTGAAGAAGCAGCGGCGGCTCAAGCAGCTGAAGAAGCGGCGGCGGCTCAGGCAGCTGAAGAAGCAGCGGCGGCTCAGGCAGCCGAAGAAGCAGCGGCAGCTCAGGCAGCCGATGAAGCAGCGGCAGCTCAAATGGCCGAAGAAGCAGCAGTTCAGGCAGCTGAAGAAGCGGCGGCGGCTCAAGCAGCCGAGAAAGCGGCGGCGGCTCAAGCAGCCGAGAAAGCAGCGGCTGCTCAGGCAGCTGAAGAAGCAGCGGCAGCTCAAGCAGCTGAAGAAGCAGCGGCAGCTCAAGCAGCCGAAGAAGCAGCGGCAGCTCAAGCAGCTGAAGAAGCAGCTAAACCAGAAAAGAAAGCGGGTTTCTTTACACGCTTGAAAGAAGGTTTAAAGCGCACAAAACAAAATTTTGGTAGCGGCATCTTTGGTTTATTTAAAGGTAAGCAAATTGATGACGAGTTATTTGAAGATCTAGAAGAGCAATTGTTAATTGCTGATGTTGGTGTAGATACCACCTTAAAAATTATTGATTCTTTAACACAAGGGGCTTCTCGCAAAGAGCTTAAAGATGGCGAAGCTTTGTATAAATTGCTTCAAGAAGAGTTAGTTGAAGTTATAAAGCCGGTTTCAAAACCGTTAGATATCGAAAAGGCGGATGGCCCATACGTAATCTTAATGGTTGGTGTGAACGGTGTTGGTAAAACAACCACTATTGGTAAGCTAGCGAAAAAATTCCAACAGCAAGGTAAAAAAGTGGCGTTAGCTGCTGGCGATACATTTCGTGCTGCGGCTGTGGAACAGTTACAAGTATGGGGTGAACGCAATGACATCCAAGTTATTGCCCAGCATACAGGTGCTGACAGTGCGTCAGTTATTTTTGATGCTGTACAGGCGGCGAAAGCACGTAACGTTGATGTATTGATTGCTGATACCGCTGGTCGTCTACAGAACAAATCACACTTGATGGATGAGCTTAAAAAAGTTGTCCGCGTCATGCGTAAGCTTGATGACACTGCGCCGCATGAAGTGATGCTAACGCTTGATGCTGGTACAGGGCAAAACGCGATGAGCCAAGTTCAGCTATTTAATGAGGCCGTAGGCGTCACTGGCTTAACAGTGACTAAGTTAGACGGCACCGCAAAAGGCGGTGTGGTTTTCGGATTGGCGGATAAATATCAAATCCCAATTCGTTTTATCGGTGTTGGTGAAGGCATTGATGATTTACGGGAATTTAATGGTCCGGAATTTGTTGAAGCATTATTTATGAACGAAGAGTCATAGATTACATAATAATAAAGGAGTTGAGGATGTTCCATGATTCGATTTGAAGAAGTCACTAAGATCTACCCTGGTGGGCAGCAGGCGCTAAATCGGGTCAACTTTCATCTTCAGCCGGGAGAGATGGCCTTTCTAACAGGTCATTCGGGGGCTGGTAAAAGCACCTTATTAAAGCTTATCGCTATGATGGAACGCCCGACGTCGGGGCAGGTGTTCATTAATGGTCACAATCTTAACAAGATTACTAAAAAGCAAGTTCCTTTCGCTCGTCGTGATATCGGCATGATCTTTCAAAACCATCGTTTGTTAATGGACCGCAGTGTTTTTAATAACGTTGCCCTACCGTTGATTATTGAAGGTTATCATTTATCTGATATTAAACGCCGTGTTGCTGCGGCGTTGGATAAAGTAGGGCTATTGGCGAAAATTAATAATATGCCGAACACATTATCTGGCGGTGAATTACAACGGGTAGGTATTGCTAGGGCTATTGTTAACAAGCCGCCGCTTCTGCTCGCTGATGAACCGACAGGTAATCTTGATCCGCACTTGTCGATGGAAATTTTGAAAGTTTTTGAAGATCTTAATTCAGTCGGCGTCGCTGTGATGATTGCGACCCATGATCTAGGTCTTATCGCACGTATGAAATACCACACATTTACCTTACGCCAAGGACAAATGATTCACGATGGATTATCTTCATCTGATTTAAGGGAGAGTGAGTTTGAGCCTGTTATTTAATCAGCGGAAATCTCCTGGCGCGAATAGTGCTAATCCTGGCCATCGTTTGGTGATGTACTTTATTCGTCATCTTCAACAAGCATTGGCCAGTATTGGTGAACTTTGGCGCATGCCTATTTCTTCATTGCTGACCATGGCTGTGTTAGGGGTAAGCCTAGCACTACCAACGACCTTACATTTACTGATGAAAAACGGTCAGCAGCTAAGAAGTGGTTGGGATAGTGCCGCTGAAATCACGTTATTTATGGAAGAGGGCGTTAGCGAGTCTCAAACACAAAAAGTGCTGCGCCGAATTGGTCTTTATGAACAAGTAAATAAAGTCACCTATGTTGGCGCTGACGATGCGCTGGAAGAATTCAAGACCTTGTCTGGATTTGGTGATGCATTATCCTATTTAGATAAAAATCCACTGCCGTCAGTCATTTTAGTGATTCCGACAACTCAGTATTCTAGCCCAGAAGGGGCAAGAGAATTGTTGGAAAAGTTGCAACAGCAACCTGAAATAGCCTTTGGTAAACTTGATGTGACCTGGTTAGAAAAGTTATCAGCCATTGTTAATTTACTAGATGATGCGGCGTTAGCGTTAGGTATTTTACTATTGTTGGCGGTTGCCTTAGTTATTGCCAATACCATTCGTTTATCTATTTTAAACCGTCGCGAAGAAATTGAAGTGTTGAAACTGGTGGGGGCAACTAACAACTTTATAAGGCGTCCATTTTTGTACACAGGAATTTGGTATGGGTTGATTGGGGGTCTAATTGCATGGGTTTGTGTGTCATTGATTCTGTGGTGGGTAGAAGGCACATTATTGGATCTTGCTAGTCAATTGGGCTCTGAATTAACCCTGAGTGGGTTAAGTTTTAGTGAATTTTTGATCTTGATCGCACTAAGCTCTGGCTTAGGATGGCTCGGTGCTTATGGGTCTGTGATGCGCCATGTCTATGAAATAGAACCAGAAAATCAACTTTGAACTTATTGATAAATCACCTGACTAATATTACTGAAAAACTTAGTAACATTCTGGTCTTTGATCCTCTAGCGATCATTAAAATAGCGTGGTAGACTCGGGTCGAGTTTTAAATAAGGAGTAGTAAATGAGTACTGCAATTCAATCGACTGCATTAATGCCAATAGCCTCTGGTAGCATAGAAACTTACGTTTCTCGCGCTGCACAGATCCCTATGCTTAATGCTGAAGAAGAGCATGAATTAGCCTCTCGTTTATATCATGACGGTGATTTAGAAGCGGCGCAAAAGCTGATTATGTCTCATCTCCGTTTTGTTGTTCATGTTGCCAAGAGTTATGCCGGTTACGGATTACCGCACGCTGACTTGATTCAAGAAGGTAATGTGGGATTGATGAAAGCTGTTAAGCGCTTCAATCCAGAGGTGGGTGTTCGTCTAGTTTCCTTTGCTGTGCATTGGATTAAAGCTGAAATACATGAATATGTATTGAAAAACTGGCGCATTGTTAAAGTAGCAACCACTAAAGCACAACGTAAATTATTCTTTAATCTTCGCAAAAACAAAAAACGCCTTGGTTGGTTCAATCAAGATGAAGTAAATGTTGTTGCGAAAGAGTTAGGTGTTTCAACACGTGATGTGCTTGAAATGGAAAATCGCATGAGCCTAACTGATAATTCATTCGATTTATCAAATGATGACGATGATTCTAGCAGTGCTAACTTTGCACCAACCCAGTATTTAGAAGATAAATCTTCAAACGTTGCAACTTACGTTGAAGAAAAGAACTGGGAAGATCACGCCAATGATAAATTGCGTAATGCGCTTGCAACACTTGATGAGCGCAGTCAGCATATAGTGCAGTCACGCTGGTTAACAGAAGACAAATCAACGTTGCAAGATCTTGCTAAGTATTATGAGGTATCCGCTGAGCGAGTGCGACAGCTTGAGAAAAACGCCATGAAGAAGCTTAAAGCCGCCATGGAATAACAAATTATAAGAAGCAGCTAGTTAGCTGCTTTTTTTATGCCTGTGTGTTTGTTGTAGTACAAAAATGGAATCGAGATGATTAAACACCAAGTTGATTTAGTAAATGTAGTGGCAAAGGAATGTCCTATCCATAATGATAATGTGCGAGCTAATGTTGATGACGAAAATCTGTCAACGACATCTGACTCGACATTTGATTTTGATGAAGATGTTGCTGAGCAAGAACCCGTTTGTATTTGTGAAGAGATTGAAAATAATATCTCGTCTAGTTACTGAGGTAATACCGCTGCTGCACCGGTGTAACGTTTGTTGGCACTAGATTTATTATTTAGGTGGCGAACGCGGGCAATACGCGTCATTTCTGGAAGTAGTGTTGACACGGGTACCAATTCTACACCGAGCGCTAATAGCTTGGCTGATATCCCTTTTAAAAAACTGATACTTTGCGGATGCGGATGTGCAATCGCAATGGCATATTTATGCCTTTTCGCAATTTTAATCAGATGATCAAATTGCTGTGCTAAATACGCTTGATCAAGTTGGTTATCTAAAAATATATGGCGATGACCTGTTCTTAAACCATGTTCTACAGCGACTTTTTCTGCCATCGAATATGCAGTTGTTTTACTGTCTAAAAAATACAATTGCTGTTGCGATAACTCGTCCATTAACCAACCGAGGTTTTTGGGCTTGGTTGTGAATTGGCTACCCATGTGATTATTGATGCCGCTGACATAAGGAATTTCTTTAAGAATGTCTTGAACTTGTTGACGAGTTTGTTGTTCTGTCATCGCAAGTTTCAATGCGCCTTTACCGAGTAAATGATTGTTGTGAATTGCTTCCATCGGAATATGTGCCATGACTTCACGATCGCTGTCGTGAACAGCATTAGCGATAGTTCGGGTGTATGGTGCGAATGGGACAACTGAATAGGTAAATTGCCCTTGAAGCGCAAGTGCCGAAAAATCTGTTTTTCGGTAACCAATATCGTCGATAATTATCGCGATTTTTGGCGAGTTATCATTAGCTATACTAGCAGTGCTTAACAAACAGAAAACTATAGTTAAGGTGCTAATTAATAAAATGCGAGCCTTCATTGGTTCTTCACTCTCTGGTGATTAATTTACATCATGTATTGGCGCACATTTGAACAGATAATTCATAAAATGCCAATAATGATTAATAACTAATTTATGCGTAATTACGATATAGATTCAATAAAATTCGAAATATAGGGTTTTAACTGTTGTAAAAACAGCTTGTTCGTTTACTTTTTAAACCATCGATTAGGATTTATTGCCTTTCCTTTATGACGGATCTCAAAATAAAGACCTGGTGTTGATTGACCACCACTTTGTCCTAACAGGGCGACTTGTTCGTTTTGTTCAACGTAGTCGCCTGCTTTTTTTAATAATGCTTGGTTGTGTCCATAAAGACTCATATAACCTGAGCCATGATCTAACACTAAGACTAATCCAAATCCTTTTAACCAATCTGAAAATACAACTTTACCGTGATAAACAGCATTTACAGATTGTCCTTCACGTCCAACAACGGTGACGCCTTTCCAGCGTAATTGGCCACTTCGTTTTTGACCAAAGAGGTGGGTTGTTTTGCCTTTGGTAGGTTTGACTAGACGGCCACGAAGTTTCGCCAGCCCGTTGAGGGGCTTTTTAACGGGCTCAGCTTCTTCTTGTTGCTGGTTTGCCAGCAACTGTTTAATGTCTAATTCAGATAATTGATACTGTTCGAGTTGAGCGCTGTTTGTTTGATAAGATTTTTGCAGCTGTGCTAATGCCGTGCTTCGCGTCTTTTTTTGTTTTTTGAGGAGGGCTTGAGCTTGTTGCTGTTGTTTGAGTAGATTGTCCAACTTAGCTAACGTATCAATCAGCTGTTGTTCAACGGTTTGTAACTCCTCAAATGTTTGTTTGAGTTCGGTCAGTGCTTGAACGCGCGCCTTGTTGAGATATTGATAATAACCCAATAAACGTTCGGTTTTACTGCTTTGTTCTTGGTTAAGCAGTAGTTGCATCAAATCATGATTACCAGTCATATAAGCACTCTTAAGTTGCTTAGCCAGTACTTGACGTTGATGGGTTTGCGTTTTAGTCAGCGTTTTTTTTCGGTTAACTAATTTTATTTGATCTTGTTGTACTGATTTCTGTTGTTGTTGGGTGTTATATAAATCATTTGCTGAACTAGCGATTTTTTTGTCAGTATCACGAAGTAAATTATTAAGACGTTGTTGTTGTTTCTTTTGCTTGGCAAGAATTGATTTTTGCTGGTCTATTTTTCCTTTAATGGCATTTAGCTGATCTTTTGTATCATCAGCAAAACTCACGCTGCTCAGCAGCAACGTGATTATTAAGACGAGCGTACTACGAGAAAACAAATTAGCTCAGTGTCATTAATGGAGTGCCTGTCATTTGCTCAGGGATCTCCATATCTAATAAACGCAGCATGGTTGGCGCAATGTCGCTAAGTTTACCGACACCAGACGGTGTAGCAGGGCGACCAACATAAATGAATGGTACAGGTTCACTAGTGTGTGCGGTATGGGCTTGTTGCGTTGTTTCATTAAGCATTTGTTCTGCATTACCGTGATCAGCAGTGATCAGGCATTCGCCACCGACTTTTTCTAACGCATTAACAACGCGGCCAATACAGCTATCGACTGCTTCACATGCTTTGATAGCAGCTTCCATAACACCGGTATGGCCAACCATGTCGCCATTGGGATAGTTACAAACAATAACGTCGTATTTACCGCTATCAATTGCACCAACTAGTTTGTCAGTTAATAAGGTGGAATTCATTTCCGGTTGTAAGTCATAGGTCGCAACGTTTGGTGATGGAATTAATATGCGATCTTCGCCATTGAATTCTTTTTCAATACCGCCATTAAAGAAGAAAGTAACGTGGGCATACTTTTCTGTTTCAGAAATGCGAAGTTGAGTTTTATCGTTATTTTGTAGCCACTCGCCTAACACGTTATCTAATTTTTCTGGGCCGTAAGCAACGGGGCTAATAATATCATCAGCATACTGCGTTAACTGTACAAAACTACTTAATGCAATACGTCTTTTACGTTCAAAGCCAGTAAAGTCGGCGTCAACGAAGGCGCGGCTAATTTCACGAGCGCGGTCTGCTCTAAAGTTCATGAAGAACATGGCGTCGCCATCTTCAATAGTCACTGCTTTGCCATTATTGGTTATTGCACTTGCGCCAACAAATTCGTCATTTTCATCGCGTTCATAGGCTGCGTTTAATGCTGCTACAGGACAATCGTACTGATGTTCTCCTTGGCCCTGAGTTAATAAATCGTAGGCAACTTCAACACGGTCCCAACGTTGATCGCGATCCATTGCATAGTAGCGACCAACTAATGATGCAATTTGTCCTTTACCTAACGAAGTAAACAACGCTTGTACTTTCTCAATAGACGCAAGTGCGCTGCGAGGTGGAGTATCACGGCCGTCTAAAAAGCCATGGAAGTAAATTTCATTAGCACCGCGCTCTGCGGCAAGCTTAATAAGTGCCAACATATGGTCTTCATGGCTGTGAACGCCACCTGGTGATAGTAGTCCCATGATGTGGACAGCTTTACCAGCTTCGATTGTGGCATCAATGTGATCTACAAAAGCAGGGTTAGTGTTAAAGTCACCATCGCTGATAGATTTATCAATACGGGTGTAGTTTTGGTAAACCACTCGTCCGGAGCCAATGTTAACGTGACCAACTTCAGAGTTACCCATTTGACCGTCTGGCAGGCCAACGTCCATTCCTGAGCCTGAAATTAATGTACTTGGGTATTGCTGCCATAAATTATCCAGCACCGGTGTGTTGGCAAGTGCAATAGCGTTGTTGGTTTGATCTTCACGATAACCCCAACCATCAAGGATAAGTAACACTAAAGGTTTTTTGGCCGCAGACATTAATTTAATTTCCTAACTTAAAAGACGAATTTGCGGTATATATTACACTGAGCCATGACGATAAAAAACACAATTGTCGATGAAAGTGATAATAAATTATTTCACGAATTTTGTGTCGATATCACCGTAAGCTAACAGGTGATAAAAGGTGTGAAAATTCGAAATTATTTATGCTGTTATCTAGTAAAAAAAACAATATTAAATAGGCCATTGGTAACTGTGCTATTGGTCTGTATACTAGGCGCCAATTGATAATAATTGAACGACTAATATTGTCGTGAGTTTAGAGATTTTTAGGACATAAGATGCAAGAAATTATTGAATTTTTCCAAGCGAATATCTGGTTGGCGACAGCTTGGGTAATTTTATTTGTAGCTGTAGTATTTACCACTATAAAAGCGACTATTAATGGCGTTAAAAAGATTAACCACCAACAAGCAACGATGTTAATGAATCGCGAAGACGCGGTAGTGCTTGATGTTCGTGGCGACGGTGAATATAAGAAAGGCCACATTTTAGGGTCTCAGTTAATACCATTATCAAAGTTTAAAAATAATGACCTAGCAAGTATTGAAAAGTACAAAGATACCCCCATTATTGTTGTATGTAATTCGGGCATGACTTCTAATCAAGCATGTCAAATGTTGCAAAAACTAGGCTTTAATGACCTATACAACTTGCAAGGTGGTATCACTGAATGGCGCAATGCAAATTTGCCGTTAACTAAAAAATAGAGGTGTCTGTTATGGCCAATGTAACTATTTATTCTCGTTCATGGTGTTCTTTTTGTAAGCAAGCCAAAGCGCTGTTAGAAAGTAAAGGTGTGGCTTACGATACCATTGATATTGAAGAGCAACCTGAAAAAAGAGATGAAATGATTGAGCGTACTGGGCGAACTTCTGTACCGCAAATTTTCATTAATGATCAAGCTGTTGGTGGGTGTGACGATTTATTCGCACTGCATTCATCTGGCGATTTAGACAAATTATTAGCGTAATTACGCTAACCATAAGAATAAAACCAAGGATTTATCATGGCTGAAGAACAAGCAAACCCAGAATTTCACATTCAACGCGTATACACAAAAGACGTATCATTTGAAACGCCTAACTCACCGGTTATCTTCCAAAAAGAATGGGAACCAGATGTTAAGTTAGATTTAGATACTCGTAGTAATAAACTTGAAGAAGGTTTATTTGAAGTTGTTTTATCACTAACAGTGACAGCAACTATCGGTGAAGAAACTGCGTTTTTAGCTGAAGTTCAACAAGCTGGTATCTTCACAATTACTGGTGTTGAAGGCCAACAGTTAGCACATTCTATTGGTTCATACTGTCCAAACATTTTATTCCCGTATGCACGTCAAGTGATTGCTGGTTTAGTTGCTGGCGGTACATTCCCACAATTGAACTTAGCGCCAGTTAACTTCGACGCGTTATTTGCACAATATGTGAACTCTCGTCAAGACGCTGATGAAGCGCAAGGCGAAAACGTAGCTCACTAATATGACTACAACGCATCAAACGCCAACGGCGGATATTGCGGTTTTAGGGGCAGGGTCTTATGGCTCTGCCCTTGCTATTTGTTTAGCACGCAATAATAACAACACCTTAATGTGGGCTCATAATCCTGAGCACGTCGCGCAATTAAAAAAAGATGGCAGCAATGAAAAATACCTGCCAGGCGCTAAGTTTCCTGACACATTAACCATGAGTGATGATCTTGCAAGCGTAGTTGCTGCGACTAAAACAATTTTAGTGGTTGTGCCAAGTTTTGCATTTGTTGATATGCTCAAACAGCTTAAGCCTTTATTGACACCTGAACACCGCTTGGCGTGGGCAACTAAAGGGCTAGAAGCAGAAACAGGTCGCTTATTACAAGATGTTGCTCGTGAAGTGTTAGGCGATAAAATTGCACTGGCTGTTTTATCTGGCCCGACATTCGCTAAAGAAATGGCAGCAGGTATGCCAACGGCCATTTCTCTCGCTTCATCGGAGCCTGAGTTTGCTGAGCATTTGGCGCAGCTACTTCACAATGAAAAGAATTTTCGTGTTTATCAAAACACCGACTTCACTGGTATTCAGCTAGGCGGCGCGGTTAAAAACGTGATTGCTATTGGTGCTGGGATGTCTGATGGCTTGGGCTTTGGTGCTAACGCTCGTATCGCCTTAGTAACACGTGGTTTGGCTGAGTTGTGTCGTGTTGGTCAAGCTGTTGGCGCTGAACAAGCAACCTTTATGGGTATGGCTGGTTTAGGTGATTTAGTATTAACTTGTACTGATAATCAGTCTCGTAATCGCCGCTTTGGTTTGGCACTCGGTAAAGGTGTTGGTATCGAAGACGCGATTGCTGAAATTGGTCAGGTGGTAGAAGGCTACCGCAATACTAAAGAAGTTTACCTACTCGCACAGCGCTTAGGGGTTGAAATGCCGATTACTGAGCAAATCTATCAAGTTCTTTACGAAGGTAAAGACGCTTCAATAGCCGCAAAAGCATTGTTAGGGCGAGCTAAGAAAATAGAATCTTAGATGCTCTAAAAAAACGGTCTGCAAATGCAGACCGTTTTTTATTACCCGATTACTTTATTTTGACGATCTTTATAACAGCGGAAAGGCTTTTGCTTTCCAGTGTTTTCTTCCGCATAAAACGCCATTCGACGTTGTGATTGATGACGAATTTGCAGGCGTTTTTTATGGCGTATGCGATTAGCTCTCATAACCCTTAGCTCCCAGATAGCCGACTTGTCGCCACGATTCGTAAACGATAACAGCTACTGCGTTAGATAAATTCATGCTGCGACTTTCTGGCAACATAGG
>MPDF01000047.1 GCA_001874365.1 Gammaproteobacteria bacterium MedPE
TTTAGCGCTTTCTCCATCATCATATGGATGAAGATCTTGCGCATAACCTCTTATCTGCTCACTGAACTTTTCAGAAGGTGACAACGCCTGCTCGATTGACGACTCTAGTTGGCTAGCATCATTGATATCAATTAGATAACCACCGGGTTGCGAGTTATTTAAGGTCACTGCTGGCTTACCTAGAAGTGCAAATTCCCCAATAATTGATGATGTGTCGGACACCATCACGTCACCAGCTTGCAGCACGTGAGATACATCGCAATCATCAATCACTAATAATTTATCACTTGATATACTGCGATATTTTTCAATCCAGACAGGGTCCATTTTAGGATGAAATTTAACTAACCACTGCCAATCTTTTTCTCGACTTAGCCTTGTTATCTCGTCAAATAATGCAGGTGCCGCAGTGAGGGATGGCGAGAATGTCGGCGCGAATAGAATCGTCGGTACATCGCGCTGCTGCTCCCATTGATAACTTGGACTCGTAAATAATCCATCCAGCTTAGGCCAGCCAGTTTCAACAACATCGAAATAACCGTGTTGCTTTGCTAACTGATTAAAGCGATTAGTTGTCGCAGGTCCATGCGTACAGTACAAGTCAAAACAGCCCCGAATGACAAAGTGCCCTTTCTTTTTCCATTCTAAGCCGTGAAAAACTTGTATTTTATAACCTGGAATAAAATTAGGTACCACATTACCCGGCACATAGGTAGCGACAGGGTTGAAACTCACCGCTTGTAATGCATCAGTCGTAAATTTTTCATCAACTGAAAAGTTTGCAATATTTACTTCATTTCCATAAACGAACCACAGCACTTCGCCGCCAGAGTTTTGAATATGACGCTGTAATGGTCTAAGTATTTCAAACGAATAGTTTTGGGCAATAAAAAATAAATAATGCTGAGTCATAATAGTTTCTATGGAAGATTTTTCACAATTTCAATGGTTTCAGTAGTCGATATCGACGGCGTACGCGGTAAATAAACTACGTCACATACATGCTTGAGATGATCGAATTTTCCTTCCCAATCATCTCCCATCACCAACATATCAGCTTTGTGATCAATCAAATATTGTTCTTTTAGCTCGAGTGATTCCTCAACAAATACCTCATCAACACAGCGTAATGACTCTAATATATGAATGCGATCATCTTGTGAATAAATCGGATTACGACCTTTTTTACTCATATTAAGTGCATCCGAAGAAACGCCAACAATCAGGTGATCACCCTTTGCTCGGGCTCTCTCAAGAATATTAACGTGCCCAACATGAAACACATCATAAGTACCAAATGTAATTATTCTCATCAGAACCTTTTAACCATTTACCATAATTTAGAAAACCCTAGACTCGAAAATGATTCGCCATCAACGTCTTTACCTGTGTATAAATGCAAACCTAAGAAGTGAGACTTATACTGCCAATTGTAATCTACCTGCAAATAATGACCACGCTCATAATTTGGCGTTGCTGTCGACTCTGAATATTCATTTTGGACAGTATGATACTTAACGCTTAAATGGCTACTTTCGGTAAGATCGTTAGTGTAAGCGACGCTGAAAATTTTAGCACCAATATTATCATTGGCTCCCTTTTCGTCTCCCCACCAATGGCCCATTTTATTGCCTTTATTGCTATATCCTGCCTGATATAAGTGATGGGTATACCAAGCATCTTCAATTAACTGAGCAGTTAAATTTAACGATTCGGTATCAGATAAATAAGGAATAAATAGTCCTAAACTATACGCTTTATTACCTAACTTATAGTTTGAATAATCATTGGTATCTTCACCAGCGACTTCTAAAATGATGCTGTACGGATTGTCGCCCCAGCTTAGATCAAAACGGTTAGCAATAGACGCTTGTTGATTTCCAAACTCTTCATCACAATTTTGCAAATCTGACTGGCCACCACAATTATCAGAGCTAACAGGATCAATAATCGCATCCCATACTTCTGATAAACCAACGCTACCGCGATCGCCACCGCCAAACTGCATGGTGCGATTACCAGAAATCGTCCACCAATCAGTAGGCTGCATACTTAGGTGCATTGTTAAGAAACCCGGTTTACCTGACGATAATTTATCTTGAAATCTGATGCCGTAAACTTTCTCTAATCGACCAAAACCAAGTTCATACATGATATTAAAATCAGTCATTGGTTTAACATTTGACAAGGTAGCACCAAGCATTGGCAGTGCTTGAGTTGAGATCATTTGTGAGCTGTCTTGCAATGGTGACAACCAGTGTTCGCGGTAGCCTAAATCAGCTTGCAGATATTCATTACCAACAGATAAAAAGTTGCCAAAGTTAAATCCATAGCCCGAGCCACTATAACCACCTGACACATTAGCAATCACATATTTATTAAACTGCGCAAAAGCAGTGGCCTCAATGTAATATTCTTCTTCTGTTTCGCGACCGCGAGAATTTGGAAGTGTTTTAGAATTCGAATCAGACAATCGAAGCTCAGATTTAAAATGAGTCACACCATATGGTTTTTTGAATCGTTTAATATATCTGTTAATTCGACTATGCAACTTAGGGTGTGAAGTTTTTACTTTATCTAAATATTTTACGACAGTCGCAATGTGATAGGGCTTTTTAAGCGCAGGATAACCAGTAATAGTGACTAGACGCTCAACTTCTAGTTCAAAGACAGGGTTGAGTTTAAGTGGTAAATATGGAGATACACCAGCGCTTGCAGAGTGGGCAGCTGAAAATAAACCAGCGCTAATCAATATTCCTAATAATTTCTTTTTCATTAATAATCCATCGGGGCTAATCTCAATCTTGGAAGCGCATGTTATCAAATAATACGCACTGACTCTACGCAAATTACCTTTGGCTACATAATCCTCTAAAAAGTTGTTAGTATGAGCAAAATTTCAGTTATTAAGGTTACTGTTGTGCACAATAAAGCAATTTATCCTGGCACTTTTGATCCCATTACTAATGGGCATTTAGATCTCATTGAGCGCGCTGCAAAAATGTTTCAACACGTGGTTGTTGGTGTTGCTAATAGTCCCAGTAAAAAGCCATTATTCAATCTAGAAGAGCGAGTGGCACTTGCATCTCAAGTCACCGCTCATCTTGATAATGTTTCTGTCGTGGGTTTTTCTGGTTTATTAGTCGACTTTGCAAAAGATAATCACGCAACTATTTTGATTCGTGGATTACGAGCAGTGTCTGATTTTGAATACGAATTTCAGCTCGCTAATATGAACCGTCGACTTTACCCTGAACTAGAGAGTGTATTTCTAACACCGGCTGAAGAAAACTCCTTTATTTCTTCAACACTAGTGAAAGAAGTTTCTATTCATGGCGGAAAAGTTAATCAATTCGTACCCGAACTTGTTGCACAAGAGCTAATTAAAAAACTCAATTAACTTAATTATTTGTTAATTTCACTGCAAATAGCAGATAGAGTATCCCGACGCCTTAGTCTCGCTTCAATAGCCGTTACATGTTCCTTGTGCGGCTGCTTCCAACTTCCTGGAATGACATAAATCGTTTCAAGATATTTAAAAAAGTTCTCAGTAACTAATGAATCGGGCTGCCAATGCTCAACAGCCTTTAACGCCTTCTGTAATCGGCTTGAATTCAGCGCATTAAGTACAAGCCCTTCAATATTAAAGCACGCCTCTCCTAAGGTAATCACAGGTTTCTTTAACATTAACCCTTCAAAACCTACTGTTGAATTAATTGTAACGACAGCAAGCGCACTACTAATAATACTTGCGGTATCGTTATTATTTGCAAACAACGCATTGCGGTGTTTTTTATAAAGGTGTTCATAATGCTTATGCCACGACGGGTGTTCTTTAAAAACCACATATAACGAGTCATCATTCAGACTGTTTACAGCGTCCATGACCTCATCAAATAAGTGTTCCATGCTTTTTATCCAGGGTGAATGTTGGGAGATTTGCGTATCATGTGGCACCTGGAATGGAACAAAGATAAAGCGATGTGGCAATTCAATTGTCTTCCCTTTAACTCTCCCCTTATGCGCTTTGCGTTGAGTAATCGGCGGAGAGATAAAATCTGCTGGACACTCTCTGAACTTTTCTAGAAGTTGTGCCGTTCTAGGAATAGTCGCCGAATAATTAACCCCATGAGGATCAAGGCTTGTTGTATTAGGCAACAACCCATTTTCAAAATAAAAAATCTCTATATTTAGTAATTTTGCAGCCTCAACAACCGTTTGATTAGGCAGTTTTTTACCATTCCACAATACTACTGCCGTTGGTTTCTTTTTCTCAAATAAATAAAGGTATTTTGCCAACCTCCCACTCTCAATGACGCGAATAAGATGGCAATAAATAAAAATAACGATTGGCAGATGCCAAAATAATTTACTTCGAGATTGTTTACGTTTTATTTGTGATTTAATTACATTACTAAAATCAAAATCAAAGGCAATACACAGTTTCGAAAGCGCTGGTAATATAGGTATTCCACTGACATGAATTTCAGTATCAAGACTCAATTGTGGACATAATTCTTTATAATAACGTGCATGAACATTATTTCTTGAGATAAATAAATAGCTCACTTTTCTACCTTTAATATTTAGATCTGACAAGTAGGACAAAACACGCTAGCGCGTTGTCCTATTTTCACTCCCTGTAATTCATCTTTACAACGTAAACACGCTTCCCCTTCACGACCATACACAAATAATGATTGCGCAAAATATCCTGGTTTACCGTCGGTCTGACTAAAATCTTTTAAAGTAGTTCCGCCTTGTTTAATAGCCGCTGCTAAAACGTCTTTAATTGTTTGTGTAAGTGCCTCTAATTTCTCATTGGACACCTTATTAGCAGGTGTTAACGGATGAATGCCCGTTAGAAATAATGCCTCATTAGCATATATATTACCAACGCCAACCACCACAGGATTATCCATAATAACAAGCTTAATGGCAGCTTTTCGTTTTGAGCATTTAGCTATTAAATGTTGTGCATTAAACGCGTCAGTTAAAGGCTCTGGGCCTAATTTCTCAAATACCTTATGCTCTCCAGATTCATTGGCGTAAAGCACAGCACCAAAACGGCGTGGGTCATTGAGGCGCAGTACTTTACCCCCAACGGCAATATCAACGTGATCATGCTTCTTAAGTTCAGTCGAACTATCAATAACGCGTAAACTGCCCGACATTCCCAAATGAATAATAATATGGCCAATAGCAGTTTCAATAACTAGATATTTAGCACGACGAGAAATAGCCGTTATCTTTTGCCCAACAAGTTTAGCTAAATCAGCTTTAGGAATATCCCAGCGTAATTTAGGTGTGCGTATAACAATATCAGTAATAATTTCACCATTGAGATGCTGACTCACACCAAGGCGACTCACTTCAACTTCTGGTAACTCAGGCATTATTTGTAATCGCTATATTAATGATAGATAGTTGATGTGGCGTAATTTTCCAAACATTTTGCGAGATGATATTTGTCACTAAAAGGCTCTGTGGTTGAATCCATAATTTAGTTGGATGCTCTTGTCCTGCAAGCCATAAGGTCACTCGAAAACCTTCTTCTTCACTAGCCTCAATGCTCACTTCACCAGACAGTTTAAGCCATCCTTCAATTAAAGGTGCCACTTTGTCCTGTCCAAGCGATTCACGAGGAGTTACTCGCCAACTTGTGCCAAGGCGTTCAATAGAAAACTGTGGATATTCAAGCGTTAAAATCATGCTTTGCTCAGGCAAGATGCTAACAACTTCTCCTTCAGCATTAGCCACTAACTTATCATTCATGAGATTAAATAAAATAATCATGCCCATGCAGGCAAAAATTAAAACATTGTTCCAACCTTTCCGAGATAAACCCACAACCGTCTCCGTAAAATAAAGTGACACTAGTCTACTGTGAAATAAGAAAAATTAAATAGTTTGCGGTTCAACTTCTTCAATTAAGTGCATATCGGCTCCTTGCCCTCTATTGCATCGCCCGATTCCGGATATGGATGCTTATGTTTTGCCGGGAACAAGAAGCTGACCGTTTATTTTGAACATAAAAAAACCCAGCCAAAGCTGGGTTTTTATCACACTGTATAAAGAAAAAATCAATTATTTGATTTTAGCTTCTTTGTACATAACGTGTTTACGAACAATTGGGTCGTACTTTTTAAGCTCTAATTTCTCAGGCATAGTACGTTTGTTTTTGTCAGTTGTGTAAAAGTGGCTGCTTGCACTTGAAACTAATTTGATTTTATCGCGCATAATCTATTCCTTAAACCTTTTCACCACGAGTACGCATCTCTGCTAATACTACGTCAATACCTTTCTTATCGATAATACGCATACCCTTAGTAGTAAGGCGTAATTTAACGAAACGGTTTTCACTTTCAACCCAAAAGCGGTGAGTGTGAAGATTTGGTAAAAAACGACGACGCGTATGGTTTTTTGCGTGCGATACGTTGTTACCTGTTGCTGGTTTTTTACCAGTTACTTGGCATACTTTAGACATGAATGTCCTCCAAAAATATTTGTACTAGCTCGAGCTATAAATGTGCCTCATTTGGTCTTTGCTCGCGACTCAAATGAGGGCCGTATGTAATCAATGACAACATACGCCTGATACAAGTGATGTTCATAAAAGAGGCTATTTTTACTCCTTTTAAGGAAATAAAGGAGAGTCGCTCTCAAAAACGCGGCAATTCTAACAGAAAAAAAACAATTAAAGTAGACCATGATCAGCAAAAGAATAAGGATCATTTTGGCCAATGATAAAATGATCTAAAACCGTGACGTCGATCAGTGCCAATACCTCAATAATTCGCTGTGTAATACGACAATCTGCATCACTTGGTGTTGCAATACCTGACGGATGGTTGTGACTTAAAATGACACTTGCAGCATTATACTTAATAACTTCACGAACTATCTCTCTGGGATAAACATTAGCCGAATTTATAGTGCCTCTAAATAACTCATCGCAACTGATTAATTGATTTTGTGTATCAAGGTACAGCACATAAAAACACTCATAAGGAAGTTGGCGTAATAATTGTGATAAATATTGTGCCACTGCATTGGAGCTTGTCAGTGAAATATTACGCTCTAACTGATGTCGATGATATCTTTCACTCATTTCTAATACAGCCATGAGCTGTGCGTACTTTGCAGGACCTAAACCAACATGAGTGCAAAACTCGTTCTGCGTCGCTGACAACAGTGCACTTAAATCGCCAAAACTCACCAACAGTTTGTTAGCCAATTCAACTGCCGAGCACCCCTTAACGCCTGTTCGTAAAAAAATAGCTAATAATTCACTATCTGATAATGTATCAGCTCCATACTGCAATAGCTTTTCTCGTGGCCTCATTTGCATAGGCCATTCTTTGATCGAACAGTGATTTTCAGCCATGTGTCACTCCCTAATATTTCACAGTTCTGCTCACACTCTTAAGGGCGATGTCCTCACTCAGTAAACATCGAAGGATTAATTATGGCTCAACCACGCGAATCTGACCGACTTTATGCTATCGTATGCCACAAATTGTTCATCGATTCACAAGGGTTTAGTTAATGACACTTGAAAATAAAAAAGTTGTCCTCGGTATTACAGGCGGCATTGCCGCTTATAAATGTCCAGAAATAGTTCGTCGCTTAAAAGATCTAAATTGCGATGTTCGTGTTGTGATGACCAGCGGTGCCAAAGAATTCATTACCCCGCTAACCCTACAAGCCGTTAGCGGCAATCCAGTCAGTGATAGTTTGCTCGATCCTGCAGCAGAAGCTTCTATGGGTCACATAGAATTAGCCAAATGGGCTGATTTAGTGGTGATTGCACCGGCAACAGCAGATGTTATTGCTAAAATAAACGCTGGCATGGCCAATGATTTACTAACAACTATTTGTCTAGCCACCGATGCCCCAATAGCTATTGCGCCAGCAATGAACCAACAAATGTATGCCGCAAAAGCTACCCAACGCAATCTTAGAAGTTTGCAAGAAATGGGGATGAAAATTTGGGGACCAGCAAGTGGCGAACAAGCTTGCGGAGACATCGGTAAAGGTCGTTTATTAGAACCCATGCAAATCGTTGACTTAATTCAAGCACACTTTACGCCTAAATCCCTTAATTTAAACATTCTAATTACCGCGGGCCCAACGAGAGAAGCCATTGATCCAGTGAGATATATTAGCAATCATAGCTCAGGAAAAATGGGCTTTGCCATTGCACAAGCGGCAGAGCAGCTTGGCGCTAATGTGACACTAATTTCAGGACCTGTATCATTAGCCACGCCGCATAACACAAAACGTCTCGACGTTATTAGTGCGAGTGACATGCATGAGCAAGCAATGAGACAAGCGCCATCGCATGATGTATTTATTGCTTGCGCCGCCGTTGCTGATTATCGTCCGAGTAATATAAGCGATCAAAAAATTAAGAAAGATGACAACGACATGACAGTCACCATGATCAAAAACCCTGATATTTTAGCTGACGTATCAGCATTATCAGCTAATCGCCCTTTTTGTGTTGGATTTGCAGCAGAAACGCAAGACGTTGAAACTTATGCGCGCGGAAAACTAGCGCGTAAAAAATTAGATATGATTGCAGCCAATAATGTCAGCATTGCAGGGCAAGGGTTTAACAGTGATGCTAATGCCCTCACATTATATTGGAAACAGGGTAAACTTGATTTACCTTTGGCCGATAAACAAGAATTAGCAAAACAACTAGTAGTTGAAATTATTAAGCATTACAATCAGGCTCAATGATTTGCATTGCATCACAGATTAACAACACAACCACAGCAGTAGGATTAGTTGCCTCATGGCCGTCACTAAAAAATCGAACCGTCGCGAACAAATACTCCAATCATTAGCCCACATGCTAGAAACTCCAGGAAACCGTATTACAACGGCAAAATTGGCTGCGGAAGTTGGCGTATCAGAAGCCGCGTTATATCGCCACTTTCCATCTAAAGCACGCATGTTTGAAGGGCTTATTGAATTTATTGAGCAATCTGTGTTGTCACGTGTCAACATCATTACCAATGAAGAAAAAAATACGTTATTACGTTGCCATCATATTATTCAGCTGGTTTTATTGTTTGCTGAAAAAAATCCGGGAATTACCCGTATTTTGACTGGTGATGCATTATTAGGCGAGCACGACAGATTACGCGAACGAATTAGTCAACTATTTGAAAAATTAGAAACACATTTAAAGCAAATTTTACGTGAGCGAAAACTACGCGAAGGCAAAAGCTTTGATATCGATGAAGCACAATTAGCTAACATGCTACTCGCCTATGCCGAAGGTCGTGTAAACCAGTTTGTACGCAGCGGTTTCAAAACCAAACCTACTGAAGGATTTGAACAGCAATGGCAACAATTTGCTAAGCTGCTAGGCTAACAAGCAACAGATACAAAAAGGCCGCTAATGGGTAATCATTAGCGGCCTTTTTATTTTCTCAACTATTTATCTACTGCACGGATAGCGTTAGTGTGCCAGCCTTAGTTTCACCAGATTTCAGCTCATAACTGTAGTTAAAGGTTACATTATTCTCAGAAGAATTCGTATGATCTTGAAAAGAGTTATAACCTAAACGTACATATGAAAACTTACCATCGTCAATTGTTAATCCTCTGAGATATCGAGATGAACTAACACCATCGCCAAAAATTACATTTTCGTTTTCGGCAGTTTTAAGCGCATTATTTGTCGCTGTAAACGCATCACCATTTCTTACAACTTCTATACGTCTAACATCCAGTTGTTGGATTCCATTACGAACATACTTCACTTGCTCAATAATCAAATTCTCGAAAATATCTTCAAGGTTTGGCGGAAGAATTAAATTAGCAACGCCATAGTCGTTATCCGGCGTTACATTTTGCCCTGCGGTATTTTGAGTCACTATCGGCAGGCCGTTATTCATGTAGTTATTGTTATCAATAATTAAAGAATTAATATCGAAAGTTGTCGATGTATATTTAGTCGTAAATTCACGTGAGCTGTCATTATTGACATTTGCATCAACTTCACTTGCAACGTCTTTTAGCTCTTTGATTGTATATTGATAATCAGTACCTTGTTCCAGCGTAGCTTTCGGCTTAAGGGTCAATTTTGTGCCATTAAGGGAAAGTGATGCATCAACATCAACACTGGCATCTTGTTCAGTGATATATGTTTGACCATCTAACCAAATATCTGAGTCAGAATTATTGCCCTTAACAACTGATATTTTATCTTTCTGGATTAACGAAACACTATCATCTAACAGGGCAATTGGTCGAGAATAAAATACTCGATAAACATAATCATCAGACACTTGCGATGCAGTTACCATCTCGACTTCAGATTCCAATGTCGTTTCTCTTACTGCCAATACAATATCAAGCTCTTCAGAATCCAAATCTACACTGTAAGAGCGATATCTCATATTTTGATTGTTATCGAAGCCATGGGTATTAACTTGCAAACTATCATTACGAGAGATTCTTGCATTATTACTGGCATAATAAACGTCACCTTTGGAAAATGACGGAACAAGAATATCAATTCCACTTTCATAAGTAACATCAGCGACATATTGCTTAGTTTCTTCATCAAATGTGAAATCAAATGATTTATCATCATCATTTACAGCAGTAATTTTAACACCCTCTAATTCATTGATATTCTTATCAATTATAGAAACTCTCAGTTTCAAATTATGAGAAACATCAATAGCTTTATCTACTAATATTGTGTCTTGCACTAACAAGTTAATATTAGAAATAAGGTAGGCAGTACTCAAATTTGGATTTACAGTGCGATTAAAACTAGTTGATTGAGGTTCGAAATCGTCTTCCTTGTCGCCATCAATATCAAAAGATACGCGAATTTGGTTTCTGCGGTCTTGTGGTACCTTAATGGTATACATTTTAGTTTCCGCGTCATAAGTAGATTGATAGCTGTTATCCAAAAATCCACTGATTCCACCTTCGCGATTTCCTTGAATAGCATGGGTGTAGCTATAAAACGTAAGCCCTGTAACAGCTTCATCAGTGGCTGCGTCTTCAACGCTAAACGTCTTGTCGATACCTTTTGATAAATAAATAGTTCCTAAACTTTCTGTCACACTAGTAGAAGCTTCACCACGAGAAGTACCGTAAATAAAGGCATTTAAAAAACTATCTTCAGCGCTAGTGACTTTTATTAGGTAATCAGAACCGAAAGGAACATCAGTTATAGTAAATGAGCCATCGGTGGCAACATCTGATGATGAATAAGTTTTATCACCAACCACTAATTCAACTTTAGCACCTGCTAATGAGCCGTCGGTAGAAACATTTTCTAATGTGCCCGCAAGTATAAGTTGCTGTTGGTTTTGCTGTTTTAAGATATCATTTTGAGCGTTAACTGCATCAGCAAGCTCTTGATTTGATTTGTTATCTTCGACTTCTAAACAGCCAGTTAATAAAAGTGCAGACGCGATAAGAGAGAGTTTAAATTTCATCTTCATCCCTGATAGTTTGTTTAATTAGGTGGCGGAGTATGTCTAACAACTCAATTAATTGCAACCATAAAAAAACCGAGCCTTAGCTCGGCTTTTTCTATCAATAACAATTAAATACCGTACTTTTCGCGATAAGCAGTAACGCTTGCTAACGTGTCGCCCATTTCGCCTTTTTCTGTTAAGTAACCAATTAAGTCACCTAGGGTCACGATAGAAATCATGGTTGCGCCGTAGTCGCGTTCTATTTCTTGGATTGCAGATAGCTCACCTTTACCTTTTTCTTGACGATCTAAAGCAATTAAAACACCCGCTAACTCAGCGCCCGCATCGTTGATAATATCCATCGACTCGCGGATTGCCGTACCTGCAGTGATAACATCATCCACCAGCATCACTTTGCCTTGTAACTCACTACCGACCAAACTACCGCCTTCACCGTGGGCTTTTTTCTCTTTACGGTTAAAGCAATACGGCATATCAATGTCGTGCTGTTCGCACAATTGAAGAGCGGTTGCCGAAGCAATCGGAATTCCCTTATACGCAGGGCCAAATAATAGATCGTAATCAACACCACTATCCATTAACGCGGCGGCATAAAAACGACCTAAACGCGCTAAGTCACGACCTGTATTAAACAAACCAGCGTTAAAGAAATATGGACTAATACGGCCTGATTTAAGGGTGAACTCGCCAAACTTTAATACACCACGTTCTAATGCAAATTCAATAAAATCAATTTGATACTGTTTCATGTCTCTACCCTATCTCAAAATTTCAGATTGTTGTTCAAATAAATCTTTAATGCCGCTTTCCGCTAATGACAACATCGATAACAGCTCTTGATGGCTAAAAGGTTCGCCTTCTGCAGTGCCTTGCACTTCAATCATTTTACCATTATCGGCCATGACAACATTCATGTCTGTTTCAGCATCGCTGTCTTCTGGGTAATCTAAATCACAAACAGCTTCACCTTTATAGATACCAACTGAAATAGCAGCAATCATGTATTTTAATGGATCAGTTTTAATCATTTTGTTTTCTTGCATATAACGCAAGGCATCTACAAGCGCAACACACGCACCAGTGATTGAAGCAGTACGCGTGCCACCATCAGCTTGAATGACATCACAATCTAGGGTAATCGTAAATTCACCCAACGCTTCCAAGTCAACAGCAGCGCGCAGTGAACGAGCAATAAGACGTTGAATTTCTAACGTACGACCGCCTTGTTTACCAGCATTTGCCTCACGGCGCATACGCGAATGCGTTGAGCGAGGTAGCATGCCATATTCAGCCGTAATCCACCCTTGGCCTTTGCCTTTTAAAAAACGAGGAACACCTACTTCAACAGTCGCGTTACATAAAACCTTAGTGCCGCCAAACTCAACTAATACTGAACCTTCTGCGTGTTCAGTGTAATTACGGGTAAAGCTTACTTCCCTTACTTGATCATTACGACGCCCACTTGGACGTTCCATTGTTGCTGTAGTCATGGCATTTACTCTTTATCATTTTCCAATTGGCGATATTATAAAGAGAGTCCGATTCGATAGCTATTGATGATTTTCTTTAAAGAAGTGGATCACGGCATTCGCTGATGTCTGAGGCTTTTCAATCATAGGCATATGTCCTGCATTTTCGATAACCACCAGTTCACTATCGTCAATGAGTCGATGAAATGATTCATTAACCGATAGAGGAACTAGTCCATCTTCAGCCCCTGCGATGACTAATGTAGGCGCAACAATATCTTTGAGGTGCGGTTTCAAATCTTCAGGATGCTGTGCTACGTAAGATAAACCCTGCTTAAACATAAGTAACTGCGCTTGGCGATTTCCCGTATGACGCAAAATGCGGGCAAAGTAATCAACGTAGTCATCGGTGAGCAACGTGTCATCATAAAATAGTTCTTCAAGCACTGCTTTAACTGCAAAATTACTTAAAAATTTCGATGATATTTTTTCAATTGTAGAAATCTGTGTATAAGCTATATCTGACGGTGAGACAGGTTCAGCATCAGTAAACATGGACGCATCATAGCCATCGGGAGAGTTGGGGATACCTTCAGATGCTATCAGTACTAAACCACTGACCATCTCGGCGTGTGCGAGTGCAATTTCAAGCGCGATACCACCTCCAAATGAATTACCCGCTATGATAAATCGATTTATATTTAGTTCATTTAATAGCGCTACAACCATGTCTCGCTGAGCATCGCGAGTATAGATATCTGCCGGATAACGACCTGTGAGGCCATGACCCAGTAAATCAATCGATATGAGCCTGTAATCATCTTTGAGTAGCTCAACCCATTCGTCCCAGTTCTGCAGAGAACCTAATCCTCCATGTATCATCACCAATGTTGGTTTCTGTCTACTCCCTTCATCGCGATAATGTACCTTGGCGCCACTAGACAAGCTCATAAACTGAGAATGTTCATTAAGATAACGGTGTAAATCTTCTTTAGGTAAATCGTCTCGATAGAAAAGTCCACATACCGCAGTGAGCAACACACTAACGATTGCCACTGTCCAAATAAAAATCTTCATTTAAATTACTCTCAATAAACTGACATAAGTACACGTACTTATGTCAGTTAAAAGTCCTATAACGCGTAATTGATGCCAATAAAACCAGATATAACATTATCTTCTGCAACAATAGGGCTATCGACAGCTTCGTCACCAAGTTTTTCATACTCAGCATTCATGGTCAGAGTCCATTTGGGCGTTAATTGATAAATAACACTTAATCCGCCAAACGTATTAACATCACCTTCTGCTTGATACGCAGATCGGCCAACTCTTGCCTCATGTTGCTCTACCCCATAAAAATATTGATTAAAGTCTTCACTTTGATAAGACAGTCCGAAATATGGAACAACTTGGATGCCTTGTGATTCGTCGCCTAAGGGAAGTGAGTAAGTAGCTTCGGCAACAAAGCCTTCATGAGCACTCGCTACATCTTGAACCGCAGTAAACTCAACAAGTCCAAACTCACTAAAGTGACCAAATTTAACGCCTAGTTCAATCGCAATATCATCCCTGTCATCCATGCCATTAAGTACAACAGAGTCTTCATTTTTGTACCCTAATCCCACTTGAGCAGAACCAATGACATCGATGTAAAATCCAGTATTTCCATTCTCCTTCAACAGTACGTTATAACCAACACCTGTCCCATCGATATAAAAATCGCCTTTTTTATAGCTAAAATAAGGTATAGGCGTAATCTCATCGCCATCCCACTGTGCATAAGGCGCTTTTACATAAAAAGCTCCAATACCAACAGACATTTCTGCAGGCTTTTCATCCGCCCAAACATTTGCCTGCAAGCCAACACTTAAAACACCTAACCCAATTATTTTTGTTAAAGAATTCATCATTTTATCTACCTTCATTTCATTCTCAATACTATTGAGAGAATCAGAAACAAAACTGACTAACCAGTTTTATATTTTGAACTTCAATTAGCCAACAAACGTCTATTGCTAGCCAATTGGTGAATGTTACACAGAGCTTTTCAATAACCTCCTATTATTAAAAAAGATAAAGTACAAAGACGGTACAAAAAATACCGATACAATCGAAGCAACCAGTAAACCACCGATCATCAATGTCGCCATAGGCTCAAACATCGCTCCACCACTGATAGCCATTGGCACTAAACCAACTACCGTGGTTAACGTTGTGAGTAATATTGGTGATACTCGTTTAACCGATGCTTCAATAATCGCTTGGCGCAGCTCCAATGTTTTGCGTTCAATATCAATTTGGTCGATCAATACAATAGCGTTATTGATAATAATACCCGCTAACGAAATCATGCCTAAAGTACCGAAGAACGATAGTGGCTCCCCTGTAATTAACAATGCCAATGGAGCACCAATCACAATAAATGGAATGGTTAAGAAAATAATGCCTACACGCCTTACCGAATTAAACTGAAACATAATTGCTGCCAACATCAATAACAGCGCCGGAATCATGCCATTGGCTAGCATTTCATTCACTTCGGCACTATCTTTTACCTCACCACTAATTTCAATAGCATAACCGCCTGTTAAATCTAATGAATCTAACGTTGGTTGAATGAAATCAAGTAACTGCTGAGCGCTGAGTTCGCTACTCTTTGCAGTCACTTTGATAACGCGCTTTTGATTAAAACGACGCATTTGTGAGAGCTCAAAACTCGGTTCAATACTCGCAATACTTGCCAGAGAGATAGTTTTTCCATTAATCGCCAAAGTTAGAGAATCAAGATCTTCTATACTGTCGCGCGAACTTTCCGTAGCGCGGATCATAATTGGCAATGAGTCGGTGCCTTCTCTATAGGACGAAATCTGACTCCCCATAAAATAGCTTTGCAACGCAGACGAGATATCTTGCGAAGTAACGCCGTGATTTCTCGCTTTATCCTGCGCCACGTTCACCGTTACTTTAAGATGTTTATTACCCCAATCATTTTCGTTTTGCACTATGTTAGGCGCTTGATTAAAACCACCTTCAACCATTTTAGATAGTGTGATTAAACGGTCGACGTCTGAACCAGAAATTTTAATATCGACGATACCCGACTCGGCACCGCCTAGTGATAATTGTTTGATCTTAAAGCGCGCTTCAGGATGATTGAGTAATACATATTGCTGAACACGTTTTACAGCTTGCTCAGTCTCCTCAAATGAATGCGTATTAACGAGAATAAACGCCGTAGCAGGATTACTATCTGCTGGGTTCAACGCCAAATAAAAACGCGGGCCACCACTGCCTACATACGTTGTCGTATTGGCTACTTCAGGGTTAATTGTTGGATCAGATATCCATTTTTCTAACGTTAAGGCAACCTTTTCCGTCTCTTGAATACTGGTGCCCTTAGGCATATCCATATACACCAAGTATTGATTACGCGCGCTCATTGGGAACATTTCATTCTTAAGCCCGCCAAATAGTCCCGATGACAAGACCACCAAACCATAAGCACCGATTACAACAGCAAATGAAAAGCCTAAGCTACGGGTTACTAAATAACGATAAACACGAGTAAGCGCAGAAGGCTTATTTTCACCTGTCTGTGGTGTATTTTTCGCTAACCACACACAAAGCGCCGGTAAAATATAGATTGACGTTAACCACGATCCAATCAACATTAACGCAACCACAGCACCCAATGAAAAACCGTATTCGCCATCAGTACCATCAATTAAAAACAACGGTAAGAACGCCGCAACAGTTGTGATACTGGCGATAGCAAGCGGAATAGCAAACTGCTTACTCGCCTGTTGCGCCGCGTTTGACGGTTCCTTACCTTGAGATATTTGACGCTGAATGTCCTCAACAATAACCAAGCCATTATCGACCAGCAAGCCAAGAGAAATAATAACGGCTGCAATAGAAACGGTTTGAATCTCAACACCGATATGGCGCATCAGAATCATTGCGAACATCACCGAAAACGGCACGATACAAGCGACGACTAACGCAGGGCGTATTCCTAAGAAAATCATCAAGACAATAAGCACGACAGCAGCAGTTTGCAGGACGTTCATCAACGCATCATCAATTGCTTTAGTGACTTTTTCTTCCTGATAATTAGAAAACGAGAACTCAATACCTATCGGCTGAGTTTGCTCAAAACTATTTACAGCCTTTTTAATCGCCTTACCAATCACCTGAACGTCACCGCCTTTTCGCATCTGAACACTCAAAGCGATCGCTGGCTTGCCATTGAAAAATACGGGTTCTATTTTGGGATCGACAATACCCTTGCGCACGGTCAGCAGATCACCCAAGCGAATAAGTACATCACTGTTAGGGATTTTGATAACTAAGTCACTGATGCTTTCTATGCGTTTTAATTCGCCATTAACTTCAAGGCTAATACTCGTGCCTTGCGCATCGAGATTTCCTGCTGAAGAAATGACATTTTGTCGTTTTAGATCATCAACAATCTGCGGTAAATAGCCGCCAATTGCTTCAAGTTTTTTAGCGTCAAACTCCAACCAAATACGCTCTTCTTGTACACCAAGTAAGTCAACTTTTCCGATTCCTTTCACACCGTAAAGATGTTTTCTCAGCGCGCGACTTGACTCACGTAATTCGGCGTAATCATAGCCATGACCAGTCACTGCCACAGTTGCGACAGCAACATCACCATAATTCGTGTTGACGTAAGGGCCATCAGTACCTTCAGGCAACTGTAAATGAGCATCAGCCATTTTATTGCGAATTTCTTGAAATACCCCTTGGAGATCGCCATTGGGCAATGATTTATATAAATTGAGATATAAAACAACTTCGCCATCAACAATCAACGTTGAGATCTCATCAACTTCACTCACTTGTCTTGCGATACGCTCAAGTGGTTCGGCAATTAATCGCTCTGCTTTTTGCGGTGACATACCTTCAAAGCTCGCGCTGACTACCGCAGTACGAATAGTGATGGACGGATCTTCTCGCTTTGACAATTTGCTATATGCCGATAACCCCAGCAGCATCAGTGCAAACATCACGAAAATAGTAAAACGGGAACGCTCGATACCAAATTTAGTTAGCTTCTCCATGACTGACCTCTATTGTTTATCGGTTAATAGTTTTACTTTTTGCCCAGGTGTTAAAAAAGGTACACCAGCAATAGCAACAACATCGCCACGAACCAATCCTGCCGTCACAATAATACTGTTTTCTTTCACACCAACTATGCTGACCGCTCGCTTAGCTACCGTTTGCGTTTCTACTTGGTAAACATAGACGAAAGCATCAGCTACCGTGGCATTATTTACAATTGGGTTGTCAGTAATAACCGCGGATAACGGCAATACAAACCCATCTTCTTTTGTCACTTCAAAACTCAACGATACTTCAACTGCCATGCCTACTTTCAGCGCTGGTGTTGTTTTAGTGAGATGTACAATCACAGGGTATGTAGATACAGTTTCGGTGCTAGACGCTAATTCAGACACATGACCGTCAATCACAATATCTGGATTGTCAGCTGATTTAATCGTCACAGCCTTACCAACTGATAGCGCCTGTGCTACCTCATAAGACACCGAAATTTTTGCTTCAAAACTGTTTGGATTATAGATAGTTGCAATCGGCTCACCTGCTTGCACTGTGATATAAGAGTTGTTCTTGGCCGAGGTAATAATGCCATCGTATGGTGCCACTAATGCAGATTTAGTCAGCTGCTCTTCGGCATTTTCCAACTGTTTATGGAGCTGTTTCACTTGTGATTTAGCCACTAATACTGAGGTCTTTACTTGATCAATAACCGCCTGCGTGACAATTTTCTTTTCAAACAAATTCATACGGCGCTGTAAATCAGCTTCAGTATTGGCTAATGATGCCTTTGACTGCTCTAACGCCGCAGCAGCTTGATCAACATTAAGCTGTAGCGTCGTTTTATCGAGTGCTAATAAAACCTGCCCTTTAGCGACACGCTGTCCGACACTAAGATTGTTTTTACCCAATTTTCCGCCAATTTCAAATGACAGTGTCGAGCGCTCACTAGCACGTAACACACTTGGATAATGACGATACATCACACTAGAAGACTCAGAAACCGTCAGTGTTTTTAATCCTCTGACGTTATTATTTGGCTTGGTAGGTACCGTAGATTCCTGACAACCAACAAGCAAGATACTTGCGATAACCACGACTGATTTTAGCTGGGCATACATTAGCGTTTCCTTTATCGAAAAATTAAATTATGTGCACAGCCAACACAAAACTGACTGGTCGGTCATATTGTATATTCTATATGACTTGAGGATCAACGCCTACCACTGTATAAAATGTGTTCAAGATCTAACTTAATGAAGATAATTCAATTTGTTTGACGATCGAAATTATATAAAATCCAGTTATCAACACATGAAGAGATATTTCCAATTGACCACGGCATCTGAAAAATTAACCCGTAAAGGATCGAAACACGAGCAACCTGAAATACGTCGAATGCAAATTATCGAAGCCGCTATGGTGTGTTTTGGCGAACACGGTTACAACACGACAACAATAGATACTATCGGGAAGCAAGCCAAGCTTTCAAAAGGATCTGTCTATCGATTTTTTAGCAGTAAAGATGAGCTGATGTTAGCGATTATTGAATACATTGCAGGTGAATTCGACAAACGCTTTGAAAATGAAACAGCGGGACAAAGCTACTTAGAGCAACTAGAAACCTTCTGCAGAATTTCTGTTGAAGAAGTTATTGAGCACAACGCGCTTGCTGATCTATGGTTTCAGATCATAAATCTCGATTTCGCTCGCAATACTATTACGCGGTTATTTAAAAAAGATCTCGCTATCATTACCAATATAGTGACTGGTGGAATTGAAGCTGGAGAATTTAGAGAATCGGCTAAAGACACCGTTCCTGATGCGATGATGGCTATGATGAATGGTAGCTTTCTGCTATCGCATATTCTGAATCAGGAAGAGAAAGAATGGTTAGAGAAATTTAAACGCTCTTGGCAACTCCTTAAATCGCAACTGATTAAGTAATAAAAAAACCGGACATGATGTCCGGTTTTTTCAATCACCAAGCAAACACTTATTCTTGCTCAAACGTTGCTCCCCAAATTTCGCCATCGACTCCAGTGAGTCTGACCATATCACTCCCAGTGAAGTTTGATTGCTCTGCGTAAACCTTAATTTGCATCGTTGAACCTGTCGTCCCTCTTGTACCGCCGAGCGCAGTAACCGCAAAAGTATCTCTAAACTCGATTCCCTCTTGTGCATTACTACCGATAACCACTAAATATTGCACCTGATTAATGATCTCGAAATACCAGTTGAAGTTCTGACTTTCGCCATCTTCATCGGTAAACACGCCAGTGCTGGGACTAACAACTGTCGCTTCACCGTCATCGTTGAACTGATTTTTTTCATCGCCATCAAAGAATGTTTTACCAGAAAAATCGGCGCGAGTAACCGCTTGAACGCCACCACAGGCTGCAACGACAGTGTCGAAATCAGCAAACGAGTTATAAGAAGCTGGCATATCAGTGGCGTCATTCCACGGTGATTCAAATTCACAGTTTAACTCGCCATTATTGCCATCTGGTGGTGTACCATCACCGCCACTGCTGTATTCAACCAATTGACGATAATCAGTAGAGTGTAGCTGACCAGTTTGCTTGTCTTGGGCGTAAATGCGCACCACAAACTCATAATTTTGATTAAAGTCGAAGTCTGAGTTTTCAAACAATTGCGTATTGAGATTTGAAGAGTCAACAACCAACTCAGTGTCAGTGCCATTGGTGTACTCCCACATTTGAGCGTAGTTTCCGTTGGCTCCTGTTAACTCGACAAGCACCTGATAGTTAATAGTGCCATCTGCCAACGTCCATTCAAGTGTTAAATCATCGTCATCTGCGCGAGAACCAATGGCAGCAATGGCAGACACCGTTGCGGAAGCCGCTTTTGGATAAAGCCCCGTTGTCGCTGGTGCAAACGCGATACTCGAATAATAAGTAACAACACTTTCCCCCGTTACCGCGGGCTGCTGGGCATCGGTTAGATCTAAATTAGCAGTATAAAGTTCGTATTTAACCTTATCGCCAGCGTCTAGTTTAGTGGCATCAATTTCATCATTACCAGTACCAAATCCGGCCCAATCGAAATTATATTGGCCAGATACGGGATTATAAACATTGAGATTCGACGCTTCGTATTCAGGTAAACCTAGGTAAATAGTTTCTTTAACGGTTTCTCCATCATCGCCATCGACGATTGTGACTAACGCAGACTGGAATTGCTGACCGTCGGTGCCATTGTTCGTTGGGTTATCATCTGCAACTGACACATTAATGCCACAACCACCTGGGTGTTCATCACTACCGTTGTAGTCATTACAGTGGAAATGTAAATCGTCGATATCTGCTATGCGCTGATTTCCTTTAATTTGCCAGCCTTTGATATCGTCTTTGGCGACAATCCACATTTCAGTTGATGGATCAACAACCCCTTGAATAGTGGTATTAAAGAACGCGTTAGCCGTTTTGTTCTCTAAATCGATATCTTCAACTGACACGCTATCAAATGAAAAACCAATCAAATCAGGATCGGTGGTTAAATCGGTAAGCAATTCCCCCACACTTTCATCGTCATCGACAAAATCAGCAGCAAAGAATCCTTCAATAGCAGCTGGCTTTGGCAAGCCTGCCGCAAACTCGGCTGCTAATGCATCAAATAGATTCGCCACCGCAACAGTGTCCGAAATCGCCCCAATCAATTTGTCTTTATCAGCAACGACTTTAGTTCCATTATCGTCACTATCAGACACATCATCGGTAATACTTGTTCCATCGATAATATTAGTGATGGTCATAATATTATCAGCCGTGTTTTCAATACGAATTACGTCAAGCGCTGCATCAAGCCCTGAGTGATCCGCACTAAAGCTGGTATTGAGCAAATCAATCGCGCTATCAACTCCCAAAGCGTCAAACACATCTTGTAGTTTCGCCTGCAATGCTGTTTCTTGTGCTTTAATATCTGCGTCACTCAACGATTCGTCAGCAGTAGAATCAAAAAAACTTGAAGCAATTTGTTGCGCGGCATTAGCAACAATAAGCTCAGTGAACGGCGTTACATTTACCACACCATCAGCGGTTAATTCATTCGTATATGAATGCAGTTGCATGCGACGGCCACCGACAGTACCTTCAGCCCGAATACGAAATGGGGCTTGCATACCACTGACGTCCACCTCGTAATCGCCATTAGCTTCAATAAGCTTGCTTCGCACTGCACCAGTTGCATCTTTTACCGTTACAGTACCAATAATCGGCGCGCCTGCTGCCGCGGTACCTTTTAATTTAGCTTCAACAATATTTACAATGCGCGTCAGGCGACTTTCGTTATTTGAAGCATCTTGAGCAATGTAAACAATGTTGTAACTGCCTATTGTAGCCGTGTCCACACTGCCCTCAATAGTCACTGTAATACTACCGTCGACAGTGTCAGTCGCGCTGGCGGACAATTCTTCATACGGCTGTCCTTTTACAATGTTTACTTCACTAGCACCGTTGAGGGTGAGCACGGGCTCAGTCGTATCCACGACATCGATGTGACGAGTTGCCGTCGTTTCATTGCCAGCAGCATCAACGGCCTTGTAAGTGATCGTATACTGACCAAGAGTCATATTATCAACAGTGCCCGAGGTCGAGACTTCAACCGTACCATCAGTCTCGTCAGTAGCACTAGCCCCCTGTTCGGTATAGATTTCACCATGCTCCAATGTCACAGAAGTACCGTTAATAGTGATCATAGGCGGCGTCGTATCGACTGTAGGTTGTTCTTTCTTATCGTCGCTACTACTGCCACCACAACCTGATAATAATCCGATAATTGTTAATGCTAAGAGCGTTTTTTGATATCCGCTGTGTTTGTTATTTTCATTACTTAAACTAACCATGTTTAGATCCTTAATATCACTGGATGATATTTACTTACACCAATTGAGAGCGATGGATTTTTTCGTTTTTTACAAAGCAAAAAAATCGGCAGAATCATTATCCATAACTTGATGTGATTTGAGTTTGAAAGGTTTTGAAATCTTTTGAATGGAGACCAAATGAATATATA
>MPDF01000048.1 GCA_001874365.1 Gammaproteobacteria bacterium MedPE
ACCGGCGCGTCTTAGCTTTTTATCATCAATATCAAAACCTAAAGGTTCAATTAGGTGAAGATGATATCCGGTGTTGGCACACAGACGAATAATATTGCCTGTGTTCGGCGGGATTTCGGGTTCGTATAAAGCAACGTGTAACATGTTTGGCTCGAATGAGAGTCTTTGCACGCATTGTACCTAGCCTATTGTTTAATTGCTAGAGCCCCGTGTGTGAGACGTTAATGGCAACGATATTGTCACTGTTAAACCACCTTGTTCGTTGTTACTCGCAACGATACTTCCTTTGTGACGCTTTACTGCTTCATGGGCAATTGCGAGCCCTAATCCTGTGCCACCCGTCTTGCGATCTCGTGATGTAGACACGCGATAAAACGGCGTGAACAAGTTATTTAAATGATCGTCGTCGACGCCACAACCATCATCAACAATGTTAATAATGAGGTTATCAGCATCTTGATAAGCAGAAAAATCAACGCGTTGTTTGGCATAGCGAATAGCATTGCGAATAATATTTTCAATGGCGCTGGCAAGTGAGTCCCATTGCACTGATACCGTTAAGCTTGGTGCGATGGTATTAACTAGTTCTACCTGCGCTTGATGGGCTTCAAAACGTGCATTGTCGATAATATCTTCCATAAAGAATGAAAAGTCGGTGTGCTCAAATGGATGCTCGTCTGCGAGCGTCGAGCGGGATAACGCCAATAATTGGTTGAGCATTTTATCAATAGTTTCAGTTTCTTGTTCAATACGCATCAATTCCTCATTGTCGCCAAATTGACGACGGTGAATGGCATTAGCTAATTGAAGGCGCGTTAATGGTGTTCTGATTTCATGGGAAATATCACCTAGAAGGCGTTGCTGACCGTTAACCATTGATTGTACTGAATCGGCCATTTCGTTAAATGACTTAGCCAGTTGTCCAATTTCGTCGTGATAACGCAGAGCAAGTTTATCAGCACGCGCCGTTAAATCGCCTTGGGCTAAGCGTTTGGCACTGCGATCTAATGATCGTATTGGCCGTGATAAGTGCCATGCTAACAGGCCACAGATGACGGCACTAATGATCATTGCAATAGCTAACACTATCCATGGATTTTCTTTCAGAAAATTTAGTATTTGAGAGCGGTGCTTATGTTCGAAATCCCTGATAAATAAACTATAGGTTTGACCGCCATGCTCAAATTTATAGGGACCGTAAACTCCCCAGCGCTTATAGTGAAAATAGCGTTGTTTAGGTTTATCTTCTAATTGAATGAGTGCCAAATAAATGTCTTTGGGAATACGCTCCCCTTTTAGGCCAATGTTGTTTTCATTCACAACAAAAATGCTATCGAGCCTTCCACGCTTTTTGATAATCCGTTTTTTTAAATAATGCGGTGGGCGCATCTTGTGTTGTAATCGTTTGACTGTCTTATCAAGATTGGTTGATTTTTGCAGTGTTTTCGCCACTTTTTGATGATATGCGTTTAACTTTGGATCAACTTTAAGGGAAGAATCGAGCATTTTAGGCAGCACTAAAATTGCCGCCGTTTGAGCAACGGTGACAAACCAAAAGCCAAAAAATATTTTTAAAAATAACTGTTTAGGCATTAGTAGTTACCGTTAATTATCAAGCCAAATGTAACCGTGCCCGCGCACTGTTTTGATACGCGGTAGGTTGTCGCTGCGAGGTGGTAGTTTTTTCCGTAGATTAGACATGTGCATATCTAAACTGCGATCAAAAGCTTGTAAACGTTTACCCAAAACTTTTTGATTGAGGTTATTTTTATCGAGTAACTCACCTGGAAATTCTAATAATTCTGATAACAGTAAAAATTCTGTTCCTGTTAAATCTAGTTTTTCTTCACCACAAAATGCCTCTTGGCGGCCATGGTGAAGGACAACGTCTCCGCGCTGTAATTTTTGAGTTTTTTGTGGCATTAACTGACTACGGCGTAAAATGGCTTTAACGCGTGCTAGCAATTCACGATCATTGAATGGCTTAGGTAAATAATCGTCTGCGCCAAATTCTAACCCAATAACACGGTCAATTTCATCGCCTTTGGCGGTTAGCATTAATACAGGTAATTGGCTTTGTTGACGCAACTTTTTGAGCACATCAAAACCATTGAGTTTTGGCAGCATCACATCAAGTAAAACAAGTTGATGTGATTCTTGTAGCGCCAGTGCTAGGCCTGATTCGCCATCACTTGCCGTATCAACTTCATAACCTTCCATTGTTAAAAGCTGCACCAATAACGCGCTGAGTTCTTGGTCGTCTTCAATGAGTAATAGTTTGTTTGAATGTGTCATGGCAAGCCTTAATAAGATGCATCTATGATTGGAATTCTAACTAGTGTGAATAAGAAACACACTTACTTTACACAGTTTTACACTAAATATTCACTGCTTTACATGGGGGGCGCTAGTATAGATTTCGAACTAAAACAAAAGGACATCGATATGAAAACAGCAACAAAAATTTTGGCGACACTAGCGTTATCAAGCTCTCTCGTTATTGGCGGCGCTATGGCAATGGGCTCTGGCGAGCGTCACTTCGCTGGGCATGGCTTTAAAATGGAGCGTATGGCTAAGAAATTAGAACTCACAGAAGCTCAAACAACGAAAATCCAAGCGTTAGTTGATGCACATAAAGAGCAACGTCCTGAGTTTGATAAAGACGCGATGAAAGCTAAACGTAAACAAATGAAGGCTGATTATGTTGCATTCATGAATGCGCCGGAGTTTGATGAGGCAGCTGTACGTGCAAAAATGGCGGAACGTGCTGAAAAGAGCGCCGACCGTAAGATCTCTAAAATGAAACTTAAGCATTCAATTTATCAAGTACTTAATGTAGAACAGCGTGAACAGTACTTAGCGATGATGGATAAGAAAAAGCACAAAATGAAAAAGCGTATGAAGAAACGCATGAAGCATCGCCATGATCACGATGGTGAATAAACACTGCTTTAATTGCAATGATGCATTTTGAAATTGGCCGACAACTTGTCGGCTTTTTTATTGGTTAATGACAGTGAAAATAAGTGATCGTTAGTCATTAATCAACGTAGTGAAAGTAAATAATTAGGGGTTTAATGGAGACAGAGGAAATTTTTTTCCCTTGCTCGCTGTCTTATCAATTAATCATTAAGTGAAATTCTTTCTTGGAGCAACACAGTGTCTAATAAATTTACCAAAGGGCTACTGCGCAAAATGCCGTGGCATATTAACGACTCAGAAGTCACACCTGAAGCTGTGTTTAAAGATCGCCGGAATATCGTAAAAGCACTCGGCTTAGGTGCTGTTGGTGCCAGTATGCCCAGTGCTGCACACGCTGATATTTTCGATTTGTTTAGTAAAGACAAAGAAAAGAAAAAGTTTGTCACGCAGCCGCTAGCATTTACTAAAGATACGAATTACGCCAAAGATGAGATAGTCACACCTTACAATAAGGTAACAACTCATAATAATTTCTATGAATTTGGAACTAGCAAAAAAGCGCCAGCTCAAAATTCACAAGAGTTTCAAGTTGAGCCTTGGTCATTGGTGATCGACGGCGAAGTAGAGCGTCCAATTACCTTGGGTTATGACGATTTCACCAAACTAATGGAGCTGGAACAACGCACCTATCGCATGCGATGTGTTGAAGCATGGTCAATGGTTATTCCGTGGTTAGGTTTCCCGCTGGCAACGTTGTTAAAGCGCGCAGGGGTGACGAGTAAAGGCAAATACGTTGCGTTTGAAACGCTACATGATCCTGAGCAAATGCCGGGGCAGAAAAATCGCTTCTTAGGAGGTGGTATTCATTATCCTTACGTTGAAGGGTTAACCATTAACGAAGCGATGAATGACTTAACATTCATGGCTGTTGGCCTGTATGGGAAATCACTACCGCCGCAAAATGGTGCGCCTATTCGATTAGTTGTACCATGGAAATACGGATTTAAAAGCATTAAATCAGTTGTTCGAATTCGTGTCACTAGCCAACGACCACCAACAAGCTGGAATCAATTGGCTGCCAACGAATACGGTTTTTATGCCAATGTGAACCCTGAAGTTGATCATCCTCGCTGGTCACAAGCGAGCGAACGCCGTATTGCTGAAGGTGGTTTATTCTCGGCGAAACGTATTCCGACATTGCCGTTTAATGGTTATGGCGATCAAGTCGCCGATCTTTATCGTGGATTAGATTTAAGAAAGAATTTCTAAGTGATTTTATGCGTTTAACAAACAAACATTTATTTTTACTAAAAGCTTTTATGCATTGGGCTGCCTTGGTGCCTATCGTATATTTAGTACTTGCTGTAATGACTGATGAAGCTGGCGGCGATCCGGTACAATACATTATTCATTACACAGGTATTGGCGCGCTTAATACCTTGCTCATCATGTTATGTATTTCGCCAATTGCTAAGCGCTTTAAACAAGGTGTGCTTGTGCAAACAAGGCGTTTAATAGGCCTCTATGTATTCGCGTATGCAACATTACATTTAGCAGCGTTCATTAGTTTAGATTTATTGTTTGAATGGTCGCTGTTTCTCACAGAAACAGTCAAAAGGCCGTATATCTTAGTAGGCATGCTCGCCTATCTATTATTGTTTGCGTTAGCAATCACATCGCTTAATTCAATAAAACGAAAAATGGGTAAACGTTGGCAAAAACTTCATAACAGTGTTTATGTGGTGGCGTTATTGGTGCCGCTGCATTTTATTTGGTCGGTGAAATCAGAGATTATTGAGCCAAGTATCTATATCGCCTTAACCGCACTGTTGTTATGGACGAGAAAAGAGCAGTTAAAGCGAATTTTCTCTCGTTAATCGCTAATCACTAAGGAAATAGCGTTGTCTTTTAATTGTTTGGCGTAGCGAACGCGCGCCAAATAATCTAACCACAGTTGATCTTGCTCTTCGCAAAGACGTCGCAAATAGCCCACACTATAGCTGCCACTTTGATGTCCGTCGTCAAACAAAATATCCAACTTGTTTTCATCGTATTGCGATTTGAAGATCTTAACGTATGCCTTAGCGGTAACTAGTGGTGGTTTACTGAGGCCTTGTGGGACAACGGTGGCGTTAGGAGAATAAACACGAAGCATCTCATAGCCAATAAGCTGGCGATAACCATCGCTAAAATGGACTTCTAGCAAATAAGAAAAACAGTGCTGTTTGACGTCTGTAATAGTCATTGGGCGTACTCTAGATGCTGTCCTATATTGATGCGGCCGTGTTCATTTTTATCAAAAAACGGAAAGATTAGATAACTACCTTGAAAAAACACTTGAAAGAAAGGCTTAAATATTTTGTTGTCTTGTTTTTTCGTTCGGTGATACAGCAATTGTCCGTTGTGCTTATCGTATAAGTGAAGTTTGTTTCTACTCTTTACTAACAACAGGTTGTGATAAATAGTTAATTGAGCGTTCCCTTGAAAAGTAAAGTCTTCTAAAGATTTGCTCCATAATGGAATTTGATTGTCGTATCTTGTTACCAGACTGTTTGAAGTAACATATATCTGATTTGATTCACCTAATGTAATATCAACAGGCGTAGAATGTAACTTAAATTCAGCACATTTCTCATTAACCGTATAAGAGATGCCGTGGCAACTATGGAGCTCTCGAATATAGCCATTTCTTACTAGATGTAATTGCTGTTTACCGTTATTAGAAATCTTTCTGATATTTTCACGATTAGATGAAGGACAACTATGATCCGTTGTTAAATTATTTTTGTGACTTTTTTTATCTGAAAAAGGTGATTCTATCGGCTCTGGAATACTTCTAACAACGCCATCGGTAATAACTATATGTTGAACCTGGTGGTCAAAATGTCTCGTCAGCCATAAAGTTTTCCCGTTGGGTGAAAAAACGGGCTCGTCAAAGATCCCCTTACCATGCCACAGAGTTTCATTTTTTAATTTTACAGTGAGTTCATAATAATAACTTGCATCAACTAAACAAAACTCAGGGAGTGGTGGATTGTTTGCGTCGTATTCAGTTGCTAATGCATAAACGGTAATGCCAGTTTGAAGATGTTTATAATAGTTATTGGCGCGATGTGATATTCCTGAAATAACCCTAGTTTTACCAGACTTATAACTCACTTGGTCATAAACATTTGCTCTAGATGAATTGCAAAGCACCGATACTAGAAACAGTGAAACAATAGTGATGAATTGAAAAGTGCGCATTTGGTCATCCGTGGTCAATATAGAGAGAATAATAAATCATCTGTATCGGTGGATAAAGTCTTCTTGTCATCTTACTGTCGTTACTTTATGAACCGACTTAAGCTTTGCGCGCCGTGGATAGTGGTGCCTTCAAGCTGGAATATGAGTTGATTATTTTTAGCAAATACTGAATCAAATGTCTGTAAGACTTTTTCTTCACCTCGTCTCGAGCGTTGCCAAAGTATCTGCCCATTGTTCTTATCAAAAACGGCTATGTCATTCATTCCGTTTACAATGACAAGGTTTTCATAGACAAAAAAATTGTTGAATTTTTCATGAAATTTATCTGAAAATGTTGTTTTCCAAAGTGTTTTATTAGGACTTTGTCTTGTAAGCATATGTTCATACAACACATATATCTCATTCTCACTGACAATTTGTGCTGTAAGAAAAGTATTCTGATTTGTCCAGTCAGGTTTAACTTCATGGCAATCGGAGTTATTGCCTTGCTTTTTAATCCTACAAATAGAAAATGGTGTTTCTAGTCCGTCATGAACTAAATACGAAAGAGAGTATGTCCCTGAGTTTGAAATGAGGTGCTCATCAAATCCTTCGTAGTTCAAGAAACAAGGGCGAGACTCTTGGTCGTCCGGAACGTAACCTTCTTCGTAATGCGCAAATCTATTTTCATGTATGGCGACTAAATCATTAATGATAATTTGCTGACTTTTATTATGAAAATGGCGAAAGACTTTGAATGTTTTTCCGTCAGATGAAAAACGCAGTGAATCAAAATAGCCGCTATCTTTCCAGATTAATTTTTCATCTCTATAAACAGCGATATCTTGGGTTAATTTAGTGGTGTAGCCTTCAGGCGGGCAATGTTCACCATCAAATAGTTTTTTGCCGATGTAGACTGTTAAGTTGCTTTCAATCGGTTGATAAATATAGTTTACTTCAAAATCCAAACCATCAACTTTTTGCGTTAAGTCAAACGTAACAAGAACTTGATCTTTAACGTATTGATTTTGCGCTAAGTGCTGAGCATTAACTGTGATTGATAAACACAATAGCGTGATAAAAATGCTGACTTGCTTATACATTCCGTTGCCTGATTCTGGTTTTATTTTCGTAGTATTACTCAATTATAAAAATAAAAAAAGCCGTTTAATCAAATGATTAAACGGCTCTTTTATGCAGTGTATAAATTAAAGAATAAATTGGCTCAAATCTTCATTCTGAACTAAGTCGTCTAAGTATTTATCAACGTAAGCCGCGTCGATTGTTACTGATTCGCCCGCACGATCAGATGCGTGGTAAGAAAGTTCTTCCATGAGGCGCTCTAATACCGTGTGAAGACGACGTGCGCCGATGTTTTCAGTGCGCTCGTTTACTTGCCATGCCGATTCAGCAATACGCTGGATACCACAGTCAGTAAATTCAATATCAACACCTTCTGTCGCTAACAACGCTTTGTGTTGCTCAGTCAGTGATGCGTTTGGCTCTGTTAAAATGCGCACGAAATCTTCAGTCGATAATGCACTTAATTCAACACGAATTGGCAAACGACCTTGCAGCTCTGGAATTAAATCTGACGGTTTAGCAACTTGGAATGCACCAGAGGTAATAAACAAGATGTGGTCAGTTTTAACCATGCCGTGTTTAGTTGAAACAGTACAACCTTCGATTAATGGTAGTAAATCACGCTGCACACCTTCGCGAGAAACATCAGGACCAGACGCTTCACCGCGCTTACAAATCTTGTCGATTTCGTCGATAAATACGATACCGTTTTGTTCGGCCATGTCGACAGCTTGTTCTTTTAAGTCATCTTGATTAACAAGCTTGGCTGCTTCTTCTTCTTGCAATGCTTTAAACGCATCTTTGATTTTCATCTTACGTTTTTTGGCTGGTGCATTACCCATGTTTTGGAACATACCTTGAAGTTGGTTTGTCATTTCTTCCATGCCTGGAGGTGCCATGATTTCAACGCCTACTTGCGGCGCCGCAACTTCAATTTCGATTTCTTTGTCGTCTAGTTTACCTTCGCGCAATTTCTTACGGAATACTTGGCGAGTACTAGAATCTGTCGATTTTTCTTCTTCTTCAAAACCGCCACGTGCTGGTGGTAATAGGGCATCTAAAATACGCTCTTCGGCAGCTTCTTCAGCGGCATAACGTACTTTACTCATTTGTTCTTCACGTGTGATATTTAAGGCAACGTCGGCTAAATCACGAATGATTTGGTCAACTTCTTTACCTACATAACCTACTTCCGTGAATTTAGTCGCTTCTACTTTAATAAACGGTGCGTTAGCAAGCTTGGCTAAACGACGAGCGATTTCAGTTTTACCAACGCCGGTAGGGCCAATCATTAGAATATTCTTAGGCGTAACTTCTTGGCGCAGTTCATCGTTAAGTTGCATACGACGCCAGCGATTACGTAGCGCGATAGAAACAGCGCGTTTTGCATCGCTTTGACCAATGATGTGAGCGTCTAACTCAGAAACAATTTCTCTTGGTGTCATTTGTGTCATGGTATCGTCCTACGCGTTGTCTGTTTCGATGTCTAAGGTTTCAACAGTTTGATTACCGTTGGTAAATACACAGATATCACCAGCAATCGTGAGAGCACGAGTAGCGATATCGTTAGCGCCTAATTCTGTGTTTTCAAGCAATGCCGTCGCTGCTGCTTGCGCAAAAGGGCCGCCTGAACCAATGGCGATTAAATCATTCTCTGGCTGAATAACATCGCCATTACCAGTGATGATTAACGACGCTTCATGATCGGCAACGGCCAACAACGCTTCAAGCTTGCGCAAACCGCGATCACTACGCCAATCTTTGGCTAGCTCAACAGCGGCTTTGGTTAAATGCCCTTGATGCATTTCTAATTTGGCTTCAAAGCGTTCAAACAAAGTAAACGCATCGGCGGTGCCGCCAGCAAATCCTGCTAATACTTTGTTGTTGTATAAACGGCGCACCTTACGTGCATTGCCTTTCATTACTGTGTTACCTAGTGATACTTGACCATCACCAGCGATGACAACTTTGCCTTCACGGCGTACAGATACTATCGTAGTCATTATCTGTCCTTTATATGAGATAAACGCAGAGTGCGCGAAATTTTTGATTTGAATACATCAAATCAGACATAAAATAGAAGTGGGGACAGGTGCGCTAAATTCAAGGGGAAGTCATGAGTTTGTGTATTGTTCTCGATTAAGTTACTTTTAAACTCTTGTTTAAATTAGATGCTTAAATTTGTTCGCTATGATAACCCAACATTCCCACCACATTGATTTTGATGATCACCGCATTCACCTACGAGAGATTTCGCCTGCGCAACCGACAGATTTACCACCGGTGTTAATGCTCCATGGCGCTATTGAAGATGGTCGTATTTTTTATTCAAAATCAGGCAAGGGCTTGGCAAGTACACTAGCGCGTGCAGGCCATACCGTTTATGTGATTGATTCGCGTGGTCGTGGCCAAAGCACGCCGCCGATTGGCAGCGATAATAATCACGGTCAATTTGAGATGATTACCCACACGCTACCTGAATGTCATCGCTGGGTACTTGAGCGCCACACTAATCATTCTAAAATTCACTGGATGGCTCACTCATGGGGCGGCGTTATTATGTCATCTGCTTTAGCGCGTTTTCCCGAGTTATCAGGAACTGTTGCTTCACAAGTGTTTTTCGGCACCAAACGCACCATCAAGCAGTGGAGTGTAGAGCGGGTTTTCAAGGTGGAATTTTTGTGGAAACGTTTTGGTCCATGGTTAGCAAAGCGCAAAGGGCATTTTCCGTTTAAGGAATGGAAAATGGGCAGCGACAATGAAACCTATCTTTCATTAAATGAAGGACAGCAATGGGTTCGTTCTTCACCATGGGTTGATCCACGTGATAATTTTGATTATGGCAATGCTGCTAGTAAAATTAAATGGCCGCGAACGTGGTTTATTTCTGCCATTAATGATCATTTATTAGGGCATCCCAAAGATGTGCAACGTTTTAGTGAAGAAGTAGGCAGCGGTGAATTAAGCACACTCTCTAAAGCCAATGGCAACCATCATGATTATGACCATATCAATATGTTAACGCACCCTAAGGCCGTAGATGACTACTTTCCACAAGTTATTAAATTTATCCAAAAGTAAGTTAGTGGTTACAAACTAAAAGCTTATTTTAGCTACTGTCGGGGCAAAGTCGTGGCGAATGATGTTAATCTAATGGCAATATTTTTTCCGAACATTGGTGAGGAATTGTAAATGATAGTTAAAAAACTACGAGAGAAACATCGTTGGTCACAAGAGCAATTAGCTGATGCCTGTGGCTTAAATGTACGCACTATTCAACGTGTAGAAAGTGGTAATAAAGCCAGTTTAGAAACACTCAAATGCCTCGCCGCTGTTTTTGAAGTAGATATTTCAAAACTAACGGAGGAAATTACAGTGATTGATAAAGAATCTGCACAATGGAAAGAACTGCCTTGGTGGTTCAGAGCCAACATGTTTGGTGTATACACCAGACGCCACGTACTTATGGTCGAATTATTTTTACTCGCCCTTGGCTTTGTATTTTTGTTTTTTAATGAAGATAAATTTGGATGTGCGACATTCTTCTTAGGAGCCTATATAACAGGATGGATTGTTCGTTATGGTGACCGGAAAGAAGTTTGGTGATGTCTATTAAATAAATAGCCTACCTTAATAGACATAATAGTATCTAATTTCTTCTTTAATGTGTTAAATTGGACATAATAGTATCTATTGAGGTTGTTATGTCTCCACTTTTGATTGAATCAGATATTCAGCTAGCTTTTGCGTCGCACCTGAGAAGTTTAAGAGAGCAATCTAAGCTTTCCCGTGAGGCGCTAGCTTTACAAAGTACCGTTCCAGCCTCCACGATTAAAAAGTTTGAATTAACGGGGCAAATATCGTTTAGACAGTTGTTATTGCTGTGGCAGTCTTTAGATGACTTAAATCGTTTTTATCAGCTGACTCAATCTATCTCTCAACGCCCTAGAGTTCCGAAGACTATTGAAGAGGTATTAAGAGATGGCTCATAAAACAATTCAAAAATTATTAGTTCATCGTCGATTATCAAATGGCAATATGATTGACGCAGGTATACTCGCACAAAATAAACAAGGTGTTTTTTTCCAATACGATGCCTCTTATCTTGCTAAGTTTGGCAATTTATCGCCTTTTACACTGCGTGCAGATACCAATCTTAATCTTGCAAATAAGTCATTGCACTCCGGGCTACATGGTGTCTTTGCTGATGCATTACCTGATGGCTGGGGCTTGCTATTACAAGATAGAATCTTCAGACAAAATGACTTGTTACCTGCGCATATTACAGCGATGGATCGATTGGCATTTGTTGGAGATAAAGCGTTAGGTGGCTTATCGTTTTCACCTGTTTCTGGTTATGCCTCATCTGCCGAGGATAAAACTAGCTTATCTGAACTTGGTATCAACGCACAAAAAGTATTTGACGGACAAGCTCAAGAAGTACTCGCAGCACTAGTCGCCGCTGGAAGCTCAGGGGGGGCAAGACCAAAAGCACAAATTTATGTGCAAGGAAGTAAATTTGATGAATGCCATACCATTGAACAAAAAAATGACGATGCGTGGATTGTAAAATTCACGTCTAGCAATTTAGCGTTAGGCCATGAGGAGGGGTTATGCGAAGCTGCGTATCTCACATTAGCCAAGCAGGCAAACCTCAACCCGCCACAATGGACATTGCTTAATGCACCTAAACAGTCTGGTGCGAAACAGTGGTTAGCGCTGAAGCGTTTTGACTTTATCAATAATGAAAATCAGCCCTCGGGTAGACTTCATATGCATAGTGCATGTGGTCTTTTGGATACAGATTTTAGAACACCGAGTTTGGATTATGATGATTTAATACGTGCAAGTCGTACACTATGTAAATCACCGGCAGTAGGTCAACTTCAATTCAGACGTGCGATGTTTAATTTATTGGCGTGTAATCATGACGATCACAGCAAAAACTGGGCTTTTCTACAAAATGATCATGGCGCCTGGCAACCTGCGCCATTTTATGATGTAACGTTCAGTCCTCACCCATTTGGAGAACATGCAACGTCATTTGGTGGATATGGAAAAACACCTCCATTAAAAGCCGCACAAAAGTTAGCTCACTCCGCAGGTTTTGCTAAATGGAGCGATGCCAAACTAGTCATTGAAGAAACAGTAGATGTGATTGAAAACTTTCAAGAGACTGCACAATCGCTTGGTGTTTCGTTATCAACCAGTAAATTGATCACAAAACAATTAATAACAACAAGAAAAGCGGTGACTGCAGAACTTCTATGAGTCAATTGCATGTTTTCAATCAAAGCGCCATTAGGCGCTTTTTAATTATTAGTGAAACATAAGCACATTTCCATATGCAATTATAAAACTGTTACTATCACTGCTAACGTTTATCTACCTAAATAGTTGTGATGAAAATATCGATATTATCCCGTTTGATCATTGGTGCTGTTGCACTTGGAAGTTTTGTTGTCGCCAATGGGGCAGTAACTAAGAACACGAGTGGTAAATTTGCTGTATTACCTGCACCGCAGGTGTCTATTGAAACGCATGATGTTTATTTTGATCACATTCGAAAGCACTGTGGTAAAGCGTATGAAGGTAAAATCACTGTTGATAATGCCAAAGGTGGCGGTTTTGCTGGCAAGAAACTCGTGATGCATGTACGCCGATGTAGTGATCGCGAACTGCAAATTCCATTTCATGTCGGCGATGATGCCTCACGCACATGGATTTTAACCAAAACGGGGTCGGGTATTTCGTTAAAACACGACCATCGTCAGCCTGATGGCAACTACGATAAATCAACTATGTACGGAGGCCACACACTTGATGCTGGTTGGGATCGCGTACAATCATTTCCCGCCGACCAATATTCCAAAGAAATGTTTGTAAAACACGGCATTCCACAATCAAACGGCAACACCTGGCAAATGTTCATCTATCCGGAAAAATTCACTTATCGCATGGTACGAGAAGGGCGTGAGTTTAGAGTGGATTTTGATTTAACCAAGCCGATAACTCCGCCAGCAGCGCCTTGGGGATATAAAGATTAGATAGGGGCTTAGTAGCCTTGTTTATCTGTTGATAAAGGTACTGCTCGGTTTATTGAGTGGTATTTATTATAGATAATATTCACCGAAAGCGGTGAATATTGATCTATTATTACCTTCAGAGCATTTATTCACTGATAATGGTGAATATTTCTTGCTAATACCAACCCTATTTATATAATCACTGTTAACGGTGAATTATGGGGCGCGTTTAATATGGCTAATCGAGTTAAAATTTCAGACATGCCCAGCGCGGTATTTATAGAAGATGCCGAAGTATTAGGTAAGCTGGTTAAAGCAAAACGAACACAGTTGAACATGAAATTGGCTGACTGCGCTGCGCTTTGTGGGGTCGGTATAAATACGTTATCACGTATTGAAAATGGCAACGCCAATTGTACGTTGTCAGCTGTATTTTCAGTGTTACAAGGGTTGGGAATAAAGTTATCAACAAAAGAGCTATTAATGCCTGACTCAATAGCCGATGACGAGTGGGTTTAATGATGAGTGATGAACTAGACGCTTACAGCCTAAAGGTTAAATTTTCTCAAACAGTTATCGGTGAATTATCGCAGAACAAAGCTACGGGGTTGCTTAAATTAGATTACACCGAAGATTGGCAGCAAAATGGATTTGCGATATCTCCACGTTTAACGCTTGATAACAATCACGATGCCTCTGTTACATATAACTTTCTTGATAATGCTTTACCAGAAGGACAAGCTAGACTATTGCTCGCTGAACGGGCAGGTGTTTCAGAAAAGAATGTTTTCTCTCAAATACGTGAAATAGGTGAAGACCTTTCAGGTGCCGTTACTTTTGCTCCTAACGGCATTGAGCAAATTGAAAATGAACCAATTTTTAGACTACTTAGTGAAAGAGAACTTGAAAATCGATTAGATATTAAAGACGACGTCGGCCTGTTAACTTGGGATGATAAGCCTAGGCTCAGCGTAGCGGGTGTTCAGGATAAACTGAATGTATTCATCAATGAAAATGGCGATATTGGATTTGGTGATGGTGCTTTATGTTCTACCCATATTTTAAAATTTGAAAAGAAGAATTGTTTGAGCCTAGTTTTGAACGAATTCTTTTGTATGAAGCTATCCGCAGCAGTCGGTTTACCAACAGCTGAAGTCGAGTTTATTCGATTTGGAAAACACCCTGCGCTTATTGTTCAACGTTTTGATCGAAAGTATGGTCCAGAGAGTAAACAAGTATTGAGAAGGCACGTTATCGATGGCTGCCAAGCGTTAAATTTACCTAGAGATTACAAATACGAACGAAATTTGGGAGATAACAGGGATGTGCAGCATATTAGAGATGGTGCAAGCCTGCCTAAATTATTTGAGTTCACTCAATCGATGTCTTCCCCTGCCCAAAGTACACAATGGCTAATTAACTGGCAGTTATTTAATTTGATCATTAGTAATTATGATAGTCACGGTAAAAACGTGTCTTTGTTTTGGGGCAAAGAAAAAAGTAGCTTTACACCAGCTTACGATCTCGTAAATATTGCAATGTTTCCGCAGTTTAAACACGTATTAGCAATGGCAATGGGGGATGAATTTGATCCTAATGATATCAATGCCTATCAACTGGCTGACTTTGCTGAGACTTGTGAGATCGACAAAAAACTATTGGCAAGACTACTTTCAGGTTTAGTAGATAAGGTTGTGACTACTTTAACTGATACATCGTTTATCCCCGATTTAGTCCAGTTCAATAAGTTTTCGAAGCAAGAACAAGTTTATTTAGAGAAACTAAAAAACAACGTAATGTCTAATGCAAAACATTTAAAATCCCAAGCATCATTGATTTCAATAATCGAGGTCTAGATAACTTTGGTTCTATGAAAATAAAAGGCATCAATTCGCGTTCGAATTGATGCCTTTATTATTTCTTTCAACTGACTTTAGAACCGGAATTTAAGAGGAATTAAGTCCAGTAAAAAATCTCACAAGTATTGATGTTGGCGCGCTGCATTTTGTGACGCGTTTTTTCAGCTTGGCGCTTGTTGTCGTATGGTCCAAGAATGACTTGGTACCACGTGCCTTTTGAGCCTTTAACCTTTTTAATATTGGGTTCCTCACCCATAAAGGCCATTTTAGCTTTCATTTCTTCGGCTTGAGATAATGCTTTAAAGCTTGCGCACTGTAGACGATAGCGTCGGTTGATCGTTTTGATGTCATCGCTGGGTAAATCAACGGTGATTTCTTTTTTATCAAGCGATTCGTACACCCAAGATTCTTCTGGTGCTTGAGGAAGAGGCGTGTTCTTAGCAATGGCTTTTTTCTTTGGCTTAACTTTTTCAATAACAACAGGCTGTTCTTCTGCGCTGCCATTAATGTACGTTAGAAAATAGCCGAAACCACCAGCAATTAACATCACCAAAAATAGCATAAACCATACACGCGGCTTAGGGCCGCTTGGTTGTGCTTTTTTGCCGCGAGTATTGCGTTTGGCCGCCGGTTTTCTAGGGCGGCCTTTTTTAGCGTGATCAGGCATGGATTACATGCGCTCCAGCGTCTCGATGCCTAGCAACGATAAACCTTGTTTTAAGGTTTTCGATGTCAGCGCCGCTAGTTTTAAACGACTTTGCTTAAGTGCTTCATCGTCACCAACAAGGATTGGACAGGCTTCGTAGAAGCTTGAGAAGGTACCAGCAAGATCAAATAGGTAACTACACATAACGTGTGGTAGGCCTTTGTCGGCTACTTGGTTAACTGCTTCGTTAAATTGCATTAATTTAGCGCCTAATGCTTTTTCTTGATCGCTGTTAAGTTGAATATCGCCTTGTAAGTTGGCTGCATCAACACCTGCCTTTGCAAAGATGCTTGATACACGGGTGTATGCATACAAGATGTATGGTGCGGTGTTACCTTCAAAACTTAGCATGCTGTCGAAGCTGAATGTGTAATCACTGGTGCGTGTTTTAGATAAATCAGCGTATTTCACCGCTGAGATGCCAACAACGTCACCAATTTTTTTCAGTTCATCTTCGCTCATGTCTGGATTTTTAGATTTTACTAAATCAAAAGCACGTTGTTGTGCTTCACTAAGTAGATCCGCCAATTTAGCCACTTCACCAGAGCGAGTTTTGAATGGTTTGCCATCTTCACCCATTACGGTGCCGAACGCCATGTGCTCAAGCGACATTTCTGGGCGAGCAAAGTTGGCTTTTTTGGCTAGGGTAAATATTTGTTGGAAATGCAGGCTTTGACGCGCATCGACAAAGTATAAAACGCGATCGGCATTTAATACATCGCTACGGTAGCGTGTCGCTGCCATATCAGTTGTTGCATACAAGAAGCCGCCGCCCGTTTTACGGATGATGATTGGTAGTGGTTCGTCGTTTTTACCTTTGAACTCGTCAAGGAATACACATTGTGCGCCGTTGTCTTCAACTAACAGACCTTGTGATTCTAATGATTCAACAACACCAGCTAGCATGTCGTTGTAGGCACTTTCAGCCATTACATCTTTGCGCGTTAGGCTTACACCTAAGCGATCGTATGTGTCTTGGCAGTGGCTTAATGAAATATCGATAAACTGTTGCCATAATTTTTGACAGTTTTCGTCGCCGCTTTGTAGTTTTACAACCATTTCACGGGCGCGTGTTGAGAAGCTTTCGTCTTCGTCGAAACACGTTTTGGCGGCGCGGTAGAATTGCTCTAGGTTGTGAAGCTCCATTGAGATTTCACCACCTTGTTGTTGCAAACGCTCCATGTAAGTTAGCAACATGCCAAACTGTGTGCCCCAGTCACCAACGTGGTTTTGACGGGTGACGTTATGGCCTAAAAACTCAAGGGTGCGTACAACACTGTCGCCGATAATAGCTGAACGTAAGTGACCTACGTGCATTTCTTTAGCAAGATTTGGTGCACTGTAATCAACAACGATGTTTTGTGGGGTAGCAACCACTTGAATGTTTAGACGACTGTCTTGGTAAGCCGCTTCTAGTTGATCTGTTAACGCGTTGTCAGCAACGAAAAAGTTGATGAAACCAGGGCCTGCGATATCGGTTTTTTCGATAACAGCTGAGGCTGGCAAATGCTGACAAATTAACTGCGCAAGTTCGCGTGGGTTCTTACCCGCCGCTTTTGATGTCATCAACGCGAGGTTAGTGGCGAAATCACCATGAGACTTATCCTTGGTTCGGTCTACTTGAATTCGCGGCGTTGCATCTGCTGGCAAGATGTTTTCTTGCTTTAAAATTTCGACGGTCTGTTCAAGTAATTGCTGGATATTGTCTTTCATTAGGTTTGTTTACCACTAGTCTGATTGTTATTCACATGATGTAATTATTTGCCTGCATCTAGCGCGGCTATAACGGCTAAGTCTATCGTAAAAAATCTAGCGTCACTAGGGCGCTTTAGCGCAAATTTAACAATTTTGAGCAATTTTTTTTAAAAGCAGACGTTAGTCTTATCTTTGGCCGGACTAAATTAACGGGTTAAATCATGTCTATTGGGTCGACATCTATTGACCAGCGCACTTTGTGGCTTGATTTGTGTTTTGCTAATTCTGTGTGTAGTGCATCAATAAAAGCATGTAATCGACTTCGTGTTGATGCTTCAAAGATGACTTGCCAGCGATATTTACCCGCGCGGCGTTCCATGGGCGATGGCATTGGGCCTATTTGGCGTAATGGATGGTCTTTACTGCCGATTTGTTGTAGTAGCGGCATGGCAACGTCGTGAATGGTTTGGTTAAAGGCGGTAATGAGATCGCCTTTGTGAGATTCGATGCGCAGCAGTGCCATGTGCCAATAGGGGGGTAATTGGGCGACACGGCGTTCTTTCATCGCCACTTCGCTAAAGGCCATATAGCCTTTGTCGTTGAGTAGTTGCAGCAATGCATGTTCCGGATGATGAGTTTGCAAGGCTACTTGGCCGGGCTTGCTGGCGCGTCCGGCGCGGCCTGATACCTGAAGATAGAGCTGAGCGAGTTTTTCGCTGGCTCTGAAATCGCCACTAAACAGCGCACTATCGACATCTAAAATTGCTACTAGGGTGACATCGGGAAAGTGATGACCTTTGGCGAGCATTTGGGTGCCAATAAGAATTTGGTAATCGTTGTTGTTTATAGCATTAAGCGATTCATCGAGTGCGCCTTTACGGCGAGTGCTATCGCGATCAATTCGCACACTATTAAACTTAGGAAATAATTCGTTAATGGTGTGTTCTAGTTGCTCCGTGCCTACACCTGCCGTAACTAGCTGTGTACTACCACAACCGGGGCACTGATAAGGAATGGGATGCTGGTCGCCACAATGATGACATTGAATATAACGATATTGTTGATGAACAGTGTAATTGGCATCGCAACGCTGACAATCACCAATCCAACCACACTCGTGGCATAGCAGGGCAGGTGCATAACCACGGCGATTTAGAAATATCATGACCTGATTGCCACGATCGAGATGATGACGCATTAGTTCAATGAGTTGTGGCGATAATCCGCTTTGTAATTGCAGTCCCTTGATATCAATAAGTTGATGACTGGCGGTACTGGCATTGGCAGCGCGTTTGGTGAGTGTCAACAGTTGATATTTTCCCAAATCGGCGTTGTGAATAGTTTCAAAACAGGGGGTTGCACTCCCCATAACGAGTGGAATGTTTTCGATGCTAGCTCGAACGACAGCTAGGTCACGAGCGTTATATCTAAAGGTGTCTTGTTGCTTGAATGAGCCATCGTGTTCTTCATCAACAATAATCATGCCTGGTTTTAGCATTGGAGTGAAAATGGCTGAGCGCGTACCAATGATAATAGCAGCCAAGCCTTGTTTTGCTTTGAGCCATCCATCTAACCGTTCCTTGTCGTTTAATGCCGAATGTAAGAAAACAATAGGCACATTAAAGCGGCGTTGAAAACGGCTAAGTGTTTGGGGGGTTAATCCTATTTCTGGCACCATAACTAAGGCTTGTTTACCTTCGTTAATCACTCGCTCAATCGCTTGTAAATAGACCTCGGTTTTACCACTGCCGGTAATGCCTAGTAATAAACTGGTTTGATAGGTGGTTTTGTTGTTAATGGCTGCAACGGCAATCGCTTGCTCGGGATTTAAAACAAGTTTGTCGTCTTGATTAATGTTGTCTTCATTCCAAAGACAGGGAGCAGGCGTTGGTTTTTCTGTCAGCTCGATGAGGCCTTTTTCAGTGCACGCCTTGATAGCAGGTGCAGCAAAATCCGAGTCTTTAAGTTGCTGAGGCATTTGAATCGGGTTTTGTTGCATATGTGCTAGTAATTGCTGTTGTTTTTTAGCGCGCTTTAATTCATCTAACTCGGTGATTTTTCCTTGTTCGGTGAGTTGCCATTGCATAACTGGCTGGAGTGTTGCTGCTTCACCCTTTCTTAATAAAGCTGGCCACGATTGATTATAAATTTCACCTAGTGAGTAGTGATAATAGTTACTCGCCCACGTTAGTAATTTATGAAATGACGGTGGTTGGAGTGGTTCGTCATCTAGTGTTGAAATAATAGATTTGAGCTTGCTTGGGTCAATCGAATCGTCAAGTTCAGCAACGTGGTTTGTTACCATACCTGTTAGCTCTCTAGAGCCAAAAGGCACGACCACCCGTGCTCCAATGACGGGAAGCTTAATATCCACCGGACAAAGGTAGTTAAAAGGTCTGGTAAGCGGCGTTGGAACAGCAACTTCGAGCAAGGTTTCGTGAGTCATTGGAGTATAAGGTTTTGTCAGATGAAATGAGTTTAACTGCAATTGAATGAGGATGCGAGTCTTGCTGCAAAGGATCAAGATAGGATCGTTTTCACGTTTTATTCTTTTTATGGTTGTTTATTTATGCAAAGCGCTAGTCAGCGTAAATACATTGCTATATAATTCGCGCCCTAATATTTTTTATAATCTTCGTATGGTGGCAAACTTCGGGTTTGTTAGCGATGCGAAAACTTTGAGGTTTTTGTAATGAAACAAGATATCCATCCAACTTACGAGCAAATCACTGCGACTTGTTCTTGTGGTAACGTAATCAACGTTGGTTCAACTGTTGCTAAAGATTTAGCATTAGACGTATGTTCAGCTTGTCACCCGTTCTACACTGGTAAGCAAAAAGTTGCTGACGCTGGTGGCCGTGTTGATAAGTTCAAATCACGTTTCGGTTCACTTAAATCTAAGAAATAATATTTCTGTAGATTTGAGTAAAAAGCACCTTCGGGTGCTTTTTTTGTGCTTATTGTAAAGTTTTAGAACTTAAATCCGGCAGCCAGTGTGAAGACGTCTGTGTCTAGGTCGCCCATTTTTAGAATTTGATAATCAAAAGTAAGCTCAACTCGCTCCCAAGCAACTTTGACTCCGGCAGCCGCAAAGAGGCCTGTTCCATTTTCTTTTTGTAATGCTTGACGCTCAATCTGTCCATTATCTGAACTTGTCACAATGTCCCAGTCATAATTATTTACGCCTAAATTACCGTAGAGAGACCATCGTTTACTTAAAGGAATAAGTCCCTGGACTGATAATATACGAGAATGGAAACTGACTTTACTGCTTGAATGAAATAATCCTGTAAAGAAGCCTGGTTTTCCACGCATATATCTAGCATCTATCGCCCAAGTTTCGTTAAATTGATAGCGATAGCCGGAGAACTCTACTTCACTAGTGCGATCGTCTTTTTTAGACATACCATCGAGTGTATATTGGAATTCAACGTCACCATGTCCTATACCAATAAAAATGGTATGTGGGTTGCTAATGTCTTTAACGTCGTTGGCAAATGCTTGCGGTGTAACTAAAGCAGAAAAAATAAGGGCGAGAGATAAATGTTTCATTTAGACTTCCTTGTAATAGAAAAGCTTGAATATAACATTAACTGTTAAGTTTTATATAGTTAATAATAAAAAGTTATAGAATGGTAATGAATTAGAATGATATTTAAGAAAAGTGAAGAAAAAATCAATAAAAGCTATTTTTGTGAATGTTCAATCAATTTTAATGATGGTATTTGGTTATTGAACATCTATTTTTACCATTTTTCATCAAAAAATTTACATAGTTTTCATCAATTTCATCTGAGGTTAAAGTCAAAGAAAATGAGTCTGGTTGGATCAGCAATTAATTGAATTTTATGGCTTGTAATTAACCACTTTAAGCGTATTTTATAAGGTCTAAAAGTGACTTGGTAAATTTACCAAGCTTATTTCATTTTAACTCAGCGATTAACCAAGGAAACCGCAAAACAATGACTGACTTTCGTCAACAGGCGCTTGACTACCATGCGTTGCCAACACCAGGCAAAATTAGTGTAGAGCTTTCAACTCCAGCTGAAACAGCAAAAGATTTAGCACTGGCTTATAGCCCAGGTGTTGCTGAACCAGTTCGTGAAATTGCCCAAGATCCAGAAAATGCTTATAAGTACACAGGTAAAGGTAACTTGGTTGCTGTAATTACTAATGGTACAGCGATTTTAGGGTTAGGTAATCTAGGACCG
>MPDF01000049.1 GCA_001874365.1 Gammaproteobacteria bacterium MedPE
ACGCGAACCAGCCATACTTCCATATTAAATCGTTCTGCGACCCCTGCACAAACACCTGCAATCTTGCCTTGTTGTGGAATTCGGTAAAACTCTTTTACTGGTTCTTGTTGACTCATTGTTTTGCTCTCCATTGTGGTGCTTCAGCATCTAAAATTGACTCTAAAGTCTCAATGCGTACCGCCATGGCTTCTGCCTGATGACTTAAAGATGTTAGTTCTTGATACTCTTCATCTGTTAAGCCTTGGCTTACTTGGCGTTTGCTGCGGTAGTGCAAAAACAACCACATTGGTGCAACAAATACTAAGAACAGCGCTGTTGGTACTATTATTACCGCTAATACTCCATCATCCATCGCTATCTCTCCTTATTTCTTTTTCATTTTCTTTTTAAGTGCTTCTAATTCGTCACTAATGGCATCTTGCTGCTCAAGCTCTGCGAATTCATCATTTAACGAACGGGCACCTAAATCTTGCGCTTCAACTTGCGATTCTAAATCTTCAACACGGCGTTCGTATTGTTCGAATTTATCAATAGAACTTTGAATCTTGCTTGAATCAAGTTGCTTTTTAACTTGTAAACGTGATGTCGCTGTTTCAGTACGAATAACCATACTCTTTTGACGAGCGCGCGCTTCATCTAATTTACTTTGCAGTTGCACGACTTCTTCTTTAAGTAGTGTTAATTGCTCTTCAATTTGAACCATATCATTTGATAATGCTTGGGCTAACTCAGCACATTTCTGCTTTTCGACTAAAGCGCCGCGAGCCAAATCTTCACGTTCTTTACTTAATGCCAATTCGGCTTTCGCTTGCCACTCAGCTTCTTGATTAGATGCTCGTGTTACACGACGTTGTAATTCTTTCTTCTGAGCGATTAGACTTGCCGAGTTAGAACGAACTTCAACTAACGTGTCTTCCATCTCTTGGATAATCAGACGAACCATTTTCTTTGGATCTTCTGCCTTATCTAATAAAGATGTGATATTCGAGTTAACAATATCTGCAAATCTGCTAAAAATTCCCATAATGAACTTCCTCTTATCTTTAAACTTTATGAATTTAATATCTTGTATTCATGAATGATGCCAGTGTAACAAATTAATCATAAACCTCTAAATTTAAAGTAATTAATTAATTTTAATATTGTCATATTTTTATTCATCGTTATTTGTTAGACTAATTTTTAGTTAATTAAACCAATAAAAAGTATAACTATGAGTCGTTTTAACAAAAAAGATAATTTAGTAGGGCAAGCTGCTAGTTTTTTGGAAGTTTTAGATCATGTTTCACTCGCTGCGCCAATCAGTAAGCCGGTACTTATTATCGGAGAGCGCGGCACAGGTAAAGAATTGATTGCCGAGCGTTTACATTATTTATCAAAGCGTTGGGAATCCAACTACGTCAAGCTAAACTGTGCAACCTTGTCTGAAAGCGTATTGGAAAGTGAGCTATTTGGTCACGAGTCAGGTTCTTTTACTGGAGCAAGCAAACGCCATGAAGGCCGCTTTGAACGAGCAAATGGCGGAACGCTCTTTTTAGATGAATTGGCAAACACCTCATTACGCGTGCAAGAAAAACTACTTAATGTCATTGAATATGGTGAGTTCGAACGTGTTGGTGGTACAAGACCTGTTAAAACGGATGTTAGATTGATTTGTGCAACCAATGAAGACCTGCCGACACTCGTTGCTCAAGGAAAATTTCGTGCTGATTTACTCGACAGACTTGCCTTTGATGTAATTACCCTACCACCACTTAGACATCGTCAAGAAGATATCTTGCTGCTGGGTGAAACCTTTGCAATCAATATGGCACGCCAGTTAGAGCTCGAATATTTTGGCGGCTTCGGCGCCAAGGCAAAGCAAACATTATTGAGTTATGACTGGCCGGGTAATGTTCGTGAATTAAAGAATGTCGTCGAACGTTCATTATATCGACATGACAATGCAGCTTTACCATTACAAAAAATTCTTATTGATCCGTTTGAGTCTGAATTTAGGCCAACCCAATCAATCGCATCATCTGTTGTGGCAAGTGAAACAACTCATAATACGAGTGCTCAAACAACATCTGCTGCAACTAGCGAGCCTGCAATATCAACAACATCCTCAACACCAACGTTCCCACTTGATTTCAAAACGGTAACGCAAGACTTCGAAGTTGATTTAATTAAACAAGCATTAGCCAGTGCTCAATTTAGCCAGAAAAAAGCAGCACAACAACTCGGCGTTACCTATCATCAGTTACGCGGTTTATTAAAGAAATATCAACTCCTAGAGTCTAGTGCTGAAATCGAGTAATCATTTGGTCTAAATTAGGTTTAAACTTCCTCACAAAAAACGCCAAGTATCCTATAATACTATTGATGTTACAGGGACTTGGCGTTACATTAGCTATGTATCACTAGCGGCTTGCATACCACCATGAAAAATTGGTTCATTTTTATTAGTAAATTGTGTTTTCTCACTGGCTTTTTCATACTGTCTGGGTGTAGCCCTAGTGCTGATGATAATGTCCACACTCCCGGTATTGTTTATTGTTCTGAAGGTGATCCAACCTCATTTAATCCGCAACTGACAACGAACGGTACGACAACAGATGCCTCGTCCTATCAAATTTATAATCGGTTAGTCGAGTACGATCCTGCGCTTGGTAGCATCGTTGCAGCCCTTGCTCGCCATTGGTTTATCAATGAAGACGGCACTAGTTATACATTTTATCTGCGTAAAAACGTGAAATTTCACAGCAACGATAACTTTACGCCAACTCGTGATTTTAACGCCGATGATGTGTTATTTAGTTTTAATCGTATTATCGATTCAACACATCCGTACCATAACGTATCGGGCGGCAGTTACCCGTTTTTCCAAAGCGTCGGTTTTACAGATATCATCAATAAAATAGTGAAAGTGAATGATTATATGATTGTCATTCACCTCACCGAAAAAGATGCATCATTCATGGCAAATTTGGCGGCTAACTTTGCGATTATTCAATCGAAAGAATATGCTGACCAACTGTCCGAACAGCAACAACAATCGCAGATTGATTCTCATCCCATCGGCACCGGTCCATTTGTGCTCGATTCTTACTTTCAAAATGATCACATTCGCTATAAGCCCAATCAAGGCTATTGGAATGGTACGCCTGACATTGAGCAATTGGTATTTGATATTACCCCTAAAAGTACTAACCGTATTGCTAAACTAATGACGGGCGACTGTGATATATCAGCGCTCCCCCAATCGAGTGAAATCGACATTATTCGTCAAAACAGAAAGTTAGAATTACAGATTCAAACAGGGTTTAACGTCGCTTATTTGGGTTTTAACACCGAGAGAATTCCATTTAATAACCCTAAGGTGCGCCAAGCGCTATCTCATGCCATCAACAAACGGGCTATTGTTGAAGCGGTGTATTATGGCAGTGCCACTATAGCGGACAGTGTTTTACCATCGTTGTCTTGGGCGTATAACGATACATTACAACCCTATGAATATAGCCCCGAAAAAGCCAAAAAATTACTCGCTGAGGCCGGTTATAGTGATGGATTTGACATGACATTATGGGCAGCACCGGTACAACGTATTTATAATCCGAATGCGATAAAAACAGCTGAGCTCATCCAAGGGCAATTGAAATTAGTCGGTGTTAACGTCAATATTGTGACCTACGGTTGGAACGTATTTATCGACAAACTTAATGATTATAGCTATGACTCCGTACTGATGGGCTGGACTGCTGACAACGCCGATCCCGATAACTTTTTTAGACCGTTATTTAGCTGTGCGGCACTATTATCTGGTGGCAATAGAGTGAACTGGTGTAATGATGATTTTGACGAAACTATCAATCAGGCTATCGCATCAACTGATGAAAAAAAACGTGTTCCGTATTATTTAGCGGCGCAACAAACACTCAATAAACAAGTGCCACTTATCCCCATCGCTCACGCACTGCGATTCCAAGTAAAAAGCCGTAATATCACTGGTTTATCATTAAATCCTTATGGTGGTATTTCGTTTGCTAAAGCAAAACGAAAATCAGCAAATGTCAGTGATGGAGGCGCAAAATAATGTGGTTCTATATTGCTCGGCGCGTTAATTTATTTGTCTTTACCGTTGCTGTGCTGTTTTTATTAGTGTTTGTTATGCTCAATGCACTGCCTGGAGAGCTAGCAACGAACCTTAGCGGTGTTCAAAACCCGACGATTGCTCAATATGACGCCATCGTTAGTCAGTACCAGTTAGATAAAAGTTGGTTCAATCAATACATTTCCTTTATAAAACAACGTATTCATGGTGATTTCGGCGTATCTTTTAGCGATGGTAAACCTATTTTTGATGAAATGTTAAGGTTATTGCCTGCCACTATCGAGTTATGTATTTATGCGATGACAATTGCTCTATTGCTTGGATTACCTTTGGGAATTATTGCTGCCGTTTATTATAAAAAATTCGGTGATTTCTTTTTACTCGGCACCAGTCTTATTGGCTATTCAATTCCCGTATTTTGGCTTGGCGTTATTGCCATTATGTATTTTGGCCTAGATTTACAATGGCTGCCTGTTGCTGGTCAGCTGAACTTACTTTATCAAGTAGAGCACGTCACAGGTTTCACCTTAATTGATATTTATTTATCTGATATTGTGTACAAGCAGTTGGCTTATCAAGATGCCATTGCCCATTTGATTATGCCTACATTAACGCTGGCAGTTATCCCAGCAACTGTGGTTATCCGCATTACCCGAACAACCATGCTTGAAGAACTTAACGCTAATTACATTAAGGCCGCCCAAGCGCGTGGTCAGCATCCATTATCAGTTATTTTCCATCACGCGTTACCAAACGCAATTCAACCAGTGCTATCTCAAATTACTTTGCAGCTAAGTACATTACTTACAAGTGCGATGGTGACAGAAGTTATTTTTTCATGGCCAGGTATCGGGCAGTGGTTAATTCAAGCCACCTACCAACAAAACTACGCCATTATAAGTGCAGGCGTTTTAGTGTGTGCCGGTTTTGTCATTGTGGTGACAGTGATAAGTGACATCTTACTCATTGCGACAACGCCACGTAGAAGGAGCGCTGAATATGGCTCGGTCTGATAGTATTTATCAAGAAGATACAATTCCAACACCACTACGTCACATCTGGCTTAACTTTATTAGCTACCCAGTGGCTATGCTTGGGTTATGGGTTTTCATTGGCTTTTTAGTTATTACGCTGATTGCGCCGTATATTGCCCCTTACCCACCTGGCCTACAACATCCAGATGCATTATTATTTCCACCGTCTTGGCATGATGACGGTCAGGTATCTTACTTTCTTGGCACGGATGATCTAGGGCGAGATATCTTATCTAATTTGCTTCATGGGGTTCGCACCACCTTTGGCTCTAGTTTGATTGTGACGATTTTCGCGGCCTTTATTGGAATTCTCTTAGGTATTTTATCGGGAATGTCCCGTGGCCTTAAGTCAAGTATTCTAAATCACATTCTTGATGCGACCTTGGCTATTCCATCGCTATTACTTGCCATTGTTCTTGTCGCGATTAGCGGCCAAACAATGATTAATGTAATGATTGCCGTAGGTATTGCTCTAGTACCGCAATTTGTTCGAGCAACACACACGGCCGTTCATCACGAGTTATCACGAGAATATGTCGTTGCGGCCAAACTTGATGGCGCAAACAAATTTCAGATTTTTTATAACGTGATCCTACCCAATGTATTAAATGCATTAATCGTCCAATTTACATTGGCAATTTCAATTGCCATTATCGACATTGCCACCCTTGGCTTCCTACGTATTGGTGCTCCAGCATCAACATCAGAATGGGGAACCATGTTGGCAGATGGCGTTGATTTAATTTTTATTGCACCGTGGAATGTAACCTTTCCTGGCATGGCTATTTTTGCCAGTGTATTGGCGGTAAACTTTATAGGTTACGGCCTCCAACGTGCAGTTAAAGAGGGCTTAGGTTAATGCCATTACTTGATATCAGAAATCTCAGTATCGAATTTGATAGCCCGCACGGGCGTATACGCGCCGTGGATCGGGTCAACCTTTTCCTAAATCCCGGTGAAATTCTTGGCTTGGTGGGGGAATCTGGTTCCGGTAAAAGTTTGGTCGCTAAAGCTATCATGGGCATATTGACCGACCGCTGGACCGTTTCTGCCGATCGCTTGAGGTACAACGGTGTTGATTTATTAGCATTAAGTGCCAGCGAACGAAGAAAGCTAATGGGCCGTGAAATAGCAATGGTATTTCAAGAGCCTTCATCGAGCCTAGATCCAAACGATACGGTTGGCCATCAATTTAATGAATCACTGCCAATGGATGAATGTGATGTGCCCTTTTATCGCCGTAAGAAATGGCGTGATGAACAAATAAAAGGACTGTTACACAAGGTGGGTATTCGCGATCATAAACGCGTACTTAAAAGCTATCCTCATGAATTGTCTGAAGGTCTTTGTCAAAAAGTACTTATTGCGATGACCATTGCTTATAAACCGCGTTTACTTATCGCTGATGAACCGACAACGGTTATTGAGGCGGGTGCTCAAGATCAAATTTTTAAACTCTTTAAAAAGCTAAATCAGCTCAATGACGTATCTATCTTACTGATCACTCATGATTTAGAACACGTAGAAAACTGGACCCAAACCATTACGGTTATGTATTGTGGCCAAACCGTTGAATCAGGATTTACCAAGGACATATTTAAGCAACCATTTCATCCTTATACGATGGCTTTATTGCAAAGTATGCCGCACTTTGATGACATGCTTAATCACAAATCGCAGTTAACAACATTGTCTGGGTGTGTCCCTTCATTACAGCATTTACCCATAGGTTGTCGATTAGGTCCACGCTGTCCACGTGCGCATAGAAAGTGCGTTGAAACGCCCGTGATGGAAAAATCTCGCGGTCATTACTTTAGTTGTCACTTTCCACTAACAGAGAACATTGAATAGCCCTATGAATACCTTGCTTGAAGTGAACAATCTGACAAAATCTTTTAAGGTGGGCTATCGCTGGCTAATTCCACAATATCAACGAGCCCTCGGGCCGGTATCATTTAACTTAGAAGAGCAACAAACGCTGTCGATTGTTGGTAATTCTGGCTCAGGTAAAACCACACTTGCTCGCATTTTAGTTGGTGCTGAACAACGTACCTCAGGTGAGATAATTCTCGAAGGGGAACAATTGGAAGTTAAAAAACACATTCAACGTTGTTGTGCCATTCGAATGATTTTCCAAGACGCCAATACCAGCTTAAATCCTCGAATGCGGATCGGTAATCTGTTAGAAGAGCCACTAAAGTTTGCTACCGACATGCCCGCGAAAGACCGTGAACAGGAAGTTTACAGCAAGCTGCGACAGGTAGGCCTGTTGCCTGAACATGCACATTTCTATCCCCACATGATTTCAGGTGGTCAGAAGCAACGGATTGCCGTTGCACGTGCCTTAATGCTCAATCCGCATATTATCGTGGCAGATGAAGCCCTGTCAGTATTAGACATGTCAGTTCGCTCACAAATTATTAACCTATTGCTACGATTACAACAAGAAATGGGGCTGTCATATATTTTCGTGTCCCATAACATCAATGTCGTTCGACATATTAGCGATAAAGTGATGGTGCTTGATCAAGGACAAGTCGTTGAATTAGGTGACGCTGAGCAAGTATTTAAGTCACCTAAGCACGATCAAACGCGTAAATTGTTATATAATCTCGGCCATTAATCGTTAGCCAAGAGTCATTATTATGCCAACCGCAAGTGCCGTCCATATTCTGGTAAAAACCCAAAAAGAAGCTGATAAACTAAAACAGCAACTCGCTAAAGGTGCCAGCTTTTCAGATTTAGCAAAGAAACATTCAACGTGTCCGTCAGGAAAGAAAGGCGGAAATCTCGGTGAGTTTAAACCAGGTCAAATGGTGAAAGCGTTTGATAATGTCGTCTTTAAAAAACCGATATTAGAGGTACACGGCCCAATAAAAACCCAGTTTGGTTTTCACCTCATAAAAACACTTTATCGAAACTAGCCCCACTCCCCATGTTATGCCAAAATTGGTGATCATAAACAGATGACCAATTTACACGGAACAATATACATGGACTCAACGAATCAAACATCAAACAAAAACACTGCAAATACCACGCAACCAATCCGCTTTGCTCAGAAACTAGATAATCGAGAACTCACTAAGACGAGCTTTTGGATAAGCCAGATATTTATGATCATCGCCACCGTCACCGGCGTGTTTTTGGCTGCCCAAGAAGGTCTTTCTCAGGCCATTCAATTTGACTCATTAAATCGTTTAGAAAACAACTATCACCTTCGTCGTTCACTTGATGATGAGATTAGCGCCAATGTAACAACCTTAAAGGCATACGCTGATCTAGTAGCATCTAACAAAGTTTACGATCTAAAGTCTCAACGTCCAATTTTGCTGACGTTTGTGTGGGATAACATGAAATATTCATCATCAACACTAGAAACTCCATCACATATTTTATCAAAAGCAAGTCAGTTCTACGCCCAATCAAATGATATTGTACGCCGAATCGAGACACGTAAGTATGGTGCAACCTTCGGCTCAAAAAAATTAAGAGAACTAATAAACGACATGGAAAATGGCGGCCTTGCAGCGCTAAGAGCTAACCATCAGCAATTAGCAAATCAGCTGGCTCATGCTGGTATTACCATTAATCGAGATTAGTTTTATTTATTGGCTGGTTGTTTAGCCAGCCACAACTCATTAAGGGTCTGATAAAAATGTTTATCATCCCCTTCTATCGATGGCACATACAAATCGAAGCTTGTGTCATCGTTCCTAGTCACCGTAATCGTTGCGGCGACGAGTTCGCTTCCCGCTTTAAAATCGATAGATTTAATTTCATCAAAAGTCGCCCGTTCGATATTAAATGTCTTGGACGCATCTCGCCAGTATGAGAATACATGTTTATTGGTAAATCCATTCCCATCTTCAGACAAATCAATGGTGGCATTACTATAGAACAGCTGAGGAATTTCATCGCCGGCTAACACATCGTTACGACGCATGAACTGAATATCTTTCGGCCACATCGCATCACTTTGAACAACGCGCTGCGCGGGAATAAAATTACTCCATTGCGCGGCAACAAACACCACTAACGGCACAAACAAGCCTACTAGCGCAAGGTGACGTGGTAACAATCGATTATTAAAAACAATCTCTTCTTTATATGCTTTATTATCATCAATGATTACATGAAGCATTGGCCATAAAGCCAACGCAAAGGCAACAGGTGTCATTAAAAAATATTCATCATAATAACTAAGTACATTGGCAGCCAAGAATAGCCCAAACATCCCAATAGCTATCGGCAGAGACAGCAACAATGGCGATTTTAACAAGAGGCGTTTATCATGCATACGGCGTAATCGTATCCATAGCGGGATAAACCAAACAACCATAAACACAGCCCGCCAAAACGGCGTTATTGACTCATTGGTTTCACGTTTAATCGCTTCCCATTGACGATAGGCCCAATAGCTTGGATAAAACCCAAAAGTTAGCACCGATAAAATCAATACTTTAGTAAAACTGACTGGGTAAAACCGCGCTGCACTCTTGCGATCCAATTCACTGCCATCAATAAGCCATGCCATGGTAATCATGCCATACCCGACAAAATACAAGATAACAACTATTAACCAACCAAGTGTATCAGGTTCAATGCTTTGACTAGTCACTGCTGAAGACGGTGTGGTAGTAATGTAATCGGAGACAGAATAATACGTCTCTTTACGTGCTAATTTTCGAGCATTGTTATAGTCATCAAAATCAGCTATCGAGACAAAATCGACTTTTGAGCGATAGTGATACTCAATTGTTAGTTTTCGTGCCGTTTCATCATAGTTGAGCTGATAGCTAAAATAATAAAATTTATTATCTTGCTTCAATGATTCGTCATCGAACTCCCAACCATCTTCACCAATTAATAAAGTAACTGTTTGTTTGACATTAACAGGATGGCTCAATCGATAGGGCGAATTCCGCTTAAGTTGCGAAGGTTTCTTTAAATAACCACGAATTGAATGGGCATAAAACTCTCCATCGAAGCGTCCTTTACCTTCATCTTGCCAAAAGTCATTCAGTTGATAGTGTTCCGTCAAGTTAATTTGGCCAGTGACCGGGTCTTGCTCGTGCTGCATTGGCGATAAGGTTTCAGTTTGCTGATAATAATCACGATAGAAGTTAAGATAGTCTTTTTCTAAATCAGCTAAGCCATCTTCTGCAATACGACGACGGTTTCTATCCGCGATATTCCCAAGATAATGAGATACAACGGTCAATGTGGCAGGTTTACCGCCACCGGCGGTAATATCAAACGTTTCATGAACAAACTCTCCCACTTTTCGCTGACTATCATGCATTGAAATAAGTGCGTCAGCGCCTGGTTTTATTAATAGTGCAACGTCATAGTTCGGTTGGTAAATACCATCAATTTGTCCGGCTTGAAAACTCAATGTTGGATCAAACCAAAAGTGCTGGTCGCCAATAACGACTTGCGCAATAACATGATCAAAGCTGCCAACGCCTGCGGGAATATCCAGTAATCTACGACCGTCATCGGTATTAACTAAGGCAGGATAGGCTTCAATACCTAGTGCATTCAACAGCGACACAAACAGCACGACTTTATCTTTACAATCACCGTAACGACGTTCTAACGTCTCGCTTGCAAATGATGGTTGATGAGAATTTCTTCCCATTTCAATGCCAAAGTATCGAACATCGTCCTGTACAATTTTAAGGGCAGCTGCGACTTGCTGTTGCGGACTATCAAACGTTAATTTGAGATCTAATACAACTTGATTAAATGCCGCATTATCACCGTTTTCAAAAGCGGCTTCATACATAGGAAGCGCCCAATCAACTATCTCTGCCCAACTCTTGGATTGTGTGAAAAACAATTGTTCGTAGGGGTCGAACCAATTTGGTGATTGCGAATTAAAATCCTTGTATTGACCGTCAAAGCGTTCGAATTCGTATAGCGTAAAAGACTGGCCATAGTCATCCATGATTTCCGAATTTTCAATCGTTAATTCGTCATTCGAACTCGACACATAAAGCGGTGTTTTCTTACCCCATAATACTCGGACACTTTGATGGTGTAACGGTACTGACCAACTGACATAGGGCCGATAACTATATAGTCCCTTATAAACGGGATTACGTCCTTTTCGCGAATAAGAATATTCAAGAACATCATTAACACGGACATCATCGATGATAATTTTTGCACTTTGACTGCCGTTATAGATCAGCTCATCAAATTCTGGCTCAACATTAATGACCTTGATATCACTCGCCGCCAATTTATCAATGACGACGCCATCGCGAATGATATTAACCTGATGAAATACAACAGATTCATAAATGGGATCAAAGGTAACTCCTACTTGGCCCGATTGCTGAACACCTTTCTGATTGATTATCAATTCCGCGTAATGACGAAAGGCTACCGCATTATCTTCTGTCAGTTTATTTTGGGAGTCAGCTAACAAGTAATACGTCCCATCACTGACATCTTTCACAGGAATATTTTCAGGTAAATTTGGCGTTATTTTTTTAACCCATTCCGGCACTGGTTGCTTAGAAACGGTTGCTAATGGCAGCTCAGTGGCCATTAACCTCAATGACAATATTAAGACTAAAAAAGCTAAAAATGTACGAATGGTGCGCAAAATAAACGTCCTTGCTTAATGGGGTTTCGCGATAGCGATTAGAAACTACATTGTTGTAAATTATAATCTTGTAATAAACTGGCCACTTGCTTCTTAGGCGTGCAGGAAACTTGTTGCATCAGTGAAAATGGTACGGAAGAGATATGAAATTGGTCATTGATAACATTGAGCATCGACAGCCATAACTTTGCTGTCATTTGCGCATCAAATAATGCCCTGTGAAAATCCCCTTCGCCAGCTAAATCAAGGTGCTTAACCAAATTTCCTAAACTGTGACTATCTGACTCAGGAATTAAACGACGCGCCGCCAACAATGAACAGGTGAACTCACCGTCGTAATGTCGATTAATTAATTTAAGCTCATGTTCTAAGAATTTTTGGTCAAAAGACGCATTATGGGCAAGTAAGTTATCATCACCAATGAAGTCGCAAAACTCATTCATCACCTCATCACACGGCCTAGCATCCGCTAACATTGCATTAGTAATGCCAGTGTAATCTTCAATAAAAGGACTCACCTGCCGCCCCGGATTCATCAATGCTTGGAATTGCTCTGTTATTTCGCCATCGACAATTCTAACCGCGCCAATTTCAATCGCTCTATCGCCATTGTCAGGTGACAGCCCCGTGGTTTCAAAGTCCAATACTACTAGCGAATTGGCCAGCTTATGCGCCATGTTAATCATGCTCTAATTGGTGGCCTACAGGCCGAAATGTGATCGTTTTATTCACAATAATTATTCAACATTACTTTAAAAATTATGTTGTTACAAATCTAATACCTAAATTGAGCTAATTTGCCCTCAGCAATTTTGTTCAATGGCGTTGATACTGCTATATTACCGACCAATTCTTACCATCTGCTTTAGGCTTCAGAATGACAATAATTAAAAATATCGCCATGGCGGGACTTTTCGCGACAACGATAAGTAGTCCTGTATTAGCAGCTGATTTATTAGCGGCTAATGACAAACCAATTTCTCATCAAGAAAAACTACGTGGCAGCATTACACCAGAACGTAGTTGGTGGGACTTAAAACATTACAACTTAACCGTCGATGTAAAACCAGAGCAACGTTATATCTCTGGAAAAAATGTAATGACTTACACTGTATTATCTAAAAAAGACCGATTACAGATAGAATTACAACCTCCGATGCAACTTGGGAAAGTCACTCAAAACGGTCAAGAACTGATTGTCGATAAAGACGGTTATACCTATTTTATCCATACAAAAGCTAAGCAAGATATAGGTAAAGAATATCAGATGACCATTGAGTTTTCTGGTAAACCTCAAGTCGCCAAACGTCCACCTTGGGATGGCGGCATCACTTGGAAAAAAGACGAGAATGGCAAACACTTTATCGCGACCTCAAATCAAGGCAATGGTGCGAGTATTTGGTGGCCAAACAAAGACCATCCTTATGATGAGCCTGACAAGGGTGCCGATGTCGCCGTTGAAGTTCCTTATGGTTTAATGGATATTTCAAACGGCCGCTTAGTGGGTATTGACGATAACAAACAGCGTAAAACCAAGACATTCCATTGGCAGGTCACCAATACCATCAATAATTATGCAATCAGCTTAAACATTGGTGATTACGTCCATTTCTCCGAACAATATCAAGGAGAGAAAGGGCTATTAGACATGGATTATTACGTACTTCGTGACAATCTAGATAAAGCTAAAAAACAATTTAAAGATGCTAAACGCACTATGCAAGCGCTTGAACATTGGTTTGGTCCGTACCCATTTTACGAAGACAGCTACAAATTAATCGAAGTGCCTTATTTAGGCATGGAGCACCAAAGTGCAGTGACTTACGGCAACGGCTATCAAAATGGTTACTTAGGTCGCGACCGAAGTAGAACAGGTTGGGGACTAAAATTTGACTTCATTATCGTGCATGAGTCTGGTCATGAGTGGTTTGCTAACAATCTAACCAACAAAGATGTAGCTGATATGTGGATTCACGAAAGTTTCACCACCTACAGTGAAAACCTTTTTGTTGAATATCATTTCGGCAAAGATGCTGGCGGCGAATACATGCGCGGTCAACGCGCTAACATAGCAAATGATCGCCCTATCATAGGTACTTATAACGCTGATCGTAACGGCTCGAGTGACATGTATGACAAGGGCGCAAGTATGCTACATACAATTCGACAAGTTGTAGATAACGATGAGTTGTGGCGTGATATCTTACGTGGCCTTGGCAAAGACTTTTACCATCAAGTCGTCACCACACAACAAGTTGAACAATATATGATTGATAAGTCAGGCAAAGATTTATCGAGTATTTTTGACCAGTACCTTCGTGATTATCGCCTACCAACACTTGAGTATTTCATCAAAGATAAAAAGATGATGGTACGTTGGTCGAATGCGGTCAAAAACTTTGCCATGCCAATCAAAGTCAGCATTGACGGTAAAGAGCGCTGGATAACACCAACAACACGTTGGAGTGGTGTAAAAGTTAATAAAGAAAATCCAAGTTTTAGTGTTGATAAAAACTTCTATATATCAACATTAAATGTAATGGGTCATTAGTTTATCTTGAACACAAAAAGCAGCGATAATTCGCTGCTTTTTGTGTTTTACTCATTATTAGATGAGATATAAAAGGCCTCATCGTTTTTTAATGATTTATTTATATTTATCAAACCACGCCAACATATTCTCAATTTTAGCAATCATCCGCGATGGACGACCAGCAATACCGTGTGGTGAACCCGGCACGCGAACCATGATGGTATCAACCTTCTTCAGTTTAAGAGCTTGGTAAAACTGCTCGGTTTCAGAAATGGGCGTCCTGCGATCATTTTCTCCAGTAATCAATAATGTAGGCGTTGTAACATTGCTCACTAACGACAGCGGTGAGCGCTCCCAATAGTGCTCCATGTGCTCCCACGGTAAACCCGGAAATTGATAAGGGATCTGCCCTAAATAGCTGTCAGCCGTTAATACTTTGGACAACCAATTAATCACAGGTTTTGCCACAGCGGCGGCCTTAAAGCGATCCGTTAAGCCAATAGCATAGGCACTAGCTATTCCGCCTGCTGAACCACCAGCAATGTATAAGCGATTTTTGTCAATAAAGCCTTTTTCAATCATCGCATTCACACCGCTGTCGTGATCGGCAAAGTCCCACTTACTTGAGTACTTATTTTGCAGTAATAACGCGAAACGCTCACCATATGAGGTACTGCCACGGTGATTATCATAAAAGACGACATAACCTTCAGCTGCGAAACGTTGTAATTCAGCAGTAAAATGAGGGCCATAGGATAAATGTGGACCGCCATGAATCTCTAAAATCAGTGGATATTTTTTCTTCGGATCAAAATTAGGCGGTAAAATATACCAGCCTTGAATTTCTTCGCCGTCAATTGACGACTTATAAACAACTTCTTTCACTTCACCTAAAGTTTTATGACCTAACACATCTTCGTTAAGTGCGGTAAGTTGTCGCTGTTTACCGCGATACAAACTGTAAATATCAGCGGGACGGTCAGTTTTTCCTTTTGTAAATGCCAAAACATCATCATTCACATCAAAGGTAGCTGATGTATAAGGCCGGCCCATGCTACCACCACCTAAACCAGTCACTAATACCCTATGTTTGCCTTGTAAACTGGTATAACCTAGTGTCACTGAACCGCGCTCAGCCATTTGGTAATACAAACCTTTACTGTTCTTTTGCCAATGAATATTCGCTAATGAATTATCAATATCCTTAGATAAATTCTTAGTCCAGTCGCCATCAAGTTTTTTAACCATTAAATGACGATTGCGATACGCGAGCTTCTTACCGTCAGTATCTAGATACGCCAGATATTTACCGTCAGGACTGACAACAGGGCTATATTCACTGCCTTCGTCATTAGTAATTTGTTTAATTACACCACCTAAATCAACAGAGAAAATATCAGAGTCACGCTGCTGATACTCCCAGTCTTTATTTCGATTGGCAGAGAAATAAATTTTGTCACCTTGCTTACTCCACGCTAATTTACCGCCGTGATTAAAATCACCAGACGTTAATTGACGCGGCGTGCCACCTTCACTTGGCACCACAAAAATATGCTTGTAAGACGGCGTCAAAATACCACGGCCATCGGCTTGATATTTTGCTTTCGTGACATACTTAACCGGTTTCGACCACTTCGCCCCTTTAGGTTTTTTAGGCATCTTAACGTTAAAAGGTTTGCCATCTTCATCAACATTCATGGTAAAAGCTAATTGCTTGCCATCAGGCGACCAGCTCACGTTGCCAATAGACGATTGAACATTAGTTACCAACCCTGTTTGTCCATTATCCATCCACCTAACATAAAGCTGAGTTTTACCTTCGACATTAGACAAATAAGCGATTCGATCGCCACTTGGCGACCATACAGGCGAAGAGAAGTTGCTCTTGCCTGATAACAGTGGACGGTGCGATTTGCCATCAACACTGGCAATCCATAAATTAGCGCGGCTTGAGTCAGTCATAATATCGTTTGAACGACGTACATAAACCACCTGTTCGCCATCAGGCGACATTCGAGGCGATGTCGCGACTTCTAAATTAAAAATATCTTCGGCGGTAAAGATTGTTGTAGAACTTTCTTGTGTCGTTAGGTTCTCTTGTGCAGCTAGGCTTACAGGCATAGCAACCAACATTCCTAACATTAAGGACTTATAAGGAAATTTCATCATTTTCTCTAATTATTAGTAAGTTAAAAAGAATGTGTAACGGCGTCACAGGCTAACATTGATAATAGATTTCCTCAAACAAACAAAAAGCTTGTGACGAGTGAAAACAAGGTAGCGACTAACCACTCTAGTTCGACAATGCATGATTTTTTAAAACATTAACTATTCAATATCCAACATCGTACTACTGATGAGAAATCAAATTTAGTTTCGTTTTTACCGCCACTGAAACAACTAGAAATAATGTTAAAGTTTTTAGCAGGGCTGCCGATACAATTTTATCCGTTTTTTAAGGTCATCAAATGCTCAGTTTAAATACAAATACTAGTTATTTGTTTCAACAGCGACAGCTTGGTAAAAGCAACGCAGCACTTGCGACGACATTCTCACGCCTATCATCAGGCTTGCGAATAAACTCAGCAAAAGACGATGCTGCTGGGCTACAAATTTCAAATCGATTATCTTCTCAAGTAAATGGCTTAAATGTTGCTGTTCGAAATGCCAACGATGGTATTTCGATAGCGCAGACAGCAGAAGGAGCATTAAAGGAAACGACTAACATTCTATTTAGAATGCGAGATTTATCACTTCAAGCTGCTAATGGTTCCTTATCTGCTGTTGATCGAGAAGCGCTTAACAAAGAAAGCGAACAATTGAAATCGGAACTAAACAGAATTAATACCACAACGAGTTTTGGCGGAAATGAAATTTTCGATACCAAGTCTACTGACTCAATTGTGAATACGAGCGAACGTAATATCATAGAAGCATTACGCGGAGGGCTACTTGCCGAATCGGAAGATATCATCTTTGATCAATTAGGGCTTTTGGGGTCAGGCGCAACACTAAAAATTGACTTAGAAAATATAGACGGAAGTGGAGGAACATTAGCATCAGTTTCTTATATTCCACCCAATGGCAATAATCTTGTAATGACGATTGACTTAGATGACTTCGAAACATTAGATCAATCATCAATTGATCGTTTTAATAGCACCATATTACACGAAATGACCCACGCTATAATGGCTGATACCATGAATTTATCCGCAAATCCTACTTGGTTTGTTGAAGGAACAGCGGAAGCAATAAGCGGCGCAGATGATCGTGTTGCTTCAGATATTGCTAACTTTGGCGTTGCAGCAATAAAATCTAATTTACAGGGCATATTCACCAATGATTCAGTATCTCCATCTACCGGTATCGAAGTCGCAGGTGTATACAGCGGTGGCTATATAACAATGCGTTACTTAGAAGATAAGATAGGAGGAGCAGGAATCAAATCGATGATGAATGAACTGTCATCAGGTCAAACTTTTGATCAAGCTTTAAACACTGCATCAGGAGGAAGTTATACGACAATTGGTGATCTCCAAACAGAATTGTTTGGTGGTACTGTATTTGAAGACTTTGTAAATAGCATGAATTTAACTAATGCTGATAATGGAGCTTTTGGTGGACTAGATGCTAGTGGTGGACCAACTAGGGCGCAAACAATCACAGGAAGTTCTAATGCTAGTACCACCAGTAATTTTGTAACTACTTTTATCAGTGGAGATGACGATAGTGTATCAGGAGATTTTGCATCGAACGTTAATTATGCTGGTGCAGGTTTAACAGAAGTTGCACTTGAAGATTACTCGGCATTAACCAATAGTGAAGGTTCAAAACTAACAAAATTCCAAATAGGTGCAGACGCCAATCAAACTATTGATATGTCAATTGGTGGATTCTCTACAAAAAATCTTGGTTTAGCAGATTTTGATATTGCTAACAATCCACAAGGCGGCATCAGTGCAATTGACGATGCATTATCCTATGTCGATAGTCAACGAGCTGGTTTAGGTGCATTTATAAATCGGATGGAACATACTATAAACAACTTACAAAATATTGGAGAAAATGTAAGTGCCAGCCGTGCAAGAATACGAGATACAGATTACGCCACTGAAACAGCAGAATTAACTCGAAATCAAATTCTACAACAAGCCACCACAGCAATGATGGCACAAAGCAAACAGCAACCTCAGTTAGTTTTACAATTACTTGGCTAGCTATAGTGATACTAATGCGACTATTTCATTATTTACAGGCTCTTTTTTTCATCTTTGTCACTAATAAAACCGCCACTAACACCAGTAATAAAATATAAGATTGTCAAAATCGTGGTTCTCCGATCTCTTTGTTAATTTACCGTAAATTCGTGAAATATTACGAATGGCATCATAGTCAATAACGCGGAGGAAAGGTCATTACTATCAGTAAATAATTTTACAGAAATTAATCAATATTTAACTATCGCTAAGGCCTATCATTGACACCTTTATCAATCCTAGAGTTATTCACTTCCCCTCTTCTACAACCTTCGTTACACTAGCCTGCAATTATTTTTATTCACTCAAAGGTTATTTGTGACTCAATCCATCGCGCCTATCGCTAAGAAAATTCCTCATCAATTAACTATCCACAATGAAACACGAATCGATAACTACTATTGGATGCGCGATGACAGTCGTACTGATAAAGAAATACTAGCGCATTTAACGGCGGAAAATGCGTATTGTGATGCAATGTTGGCACCGCAAAAACCACTGCAAGACAGCCTTTTTGAAGAGCTTAAAAGTCGTATTTGCAAAGATGACAATAGCGTTCCCGTTAAAGATGGTGATTATTGGTATCACAGCGAAGTCAGTGGTGATGAAGAGTATTCTCGCTATTACCGGGCAGCCGATAATAAAGGGTCCAACAAGCAGCTGTTATTAGATGTGAATGCCCTTGCCGCAAGTCATGAGCATTTTGAGCTTGGCGATATGTCAATTAGCCCTGATGACAGCCTACTCACTTACGCGAGTGACTTAGATGGCAGGCGCATATACACAGTTAACTTTAAACACGTTGAGTCTGGTGAGTTAATTAATGATGTATTAGAAAATACCGAAGGTCAGATTGTTTGGGCCAATGATAACAAAACAGTATTTTACGTTAAAAAAGACCCGCAAACGCTGTTAGGCACACAAGTTTATCGTCATGTATTAGGGACGAGTCAAAGTGATGATGAACTAGTTTATGAAGAAGAAGATCATAGCTTTTACATGAGCTTGGATAAGAGCCGCGATGAGTCACTTATTTTTATCAACCTAGAATCAACAGAAACGAGTGATACTTGGTATATCGACGCCAATGCGCCCATGGATGAGTTCGCCCAATTAATCGATTGCATTGACGAGCACGAATACAGCGTCGATAAATTGGGAGATACTTTTTATATCGTTTCAAACCATCAAGCAACCAACTTCAAGGTGATGACAGCCACCACTGAGACAATATTTGATGTTGAGCAATGGGCAACTAAAATCGACCATCGTGAAGATGTACTAATTGAAGACATTGAAATATTCAACGATTATCTGATTATTGTTGAGCGTGAGCTAGGTCAAATCCGTTTTGTTATCCACCGCGGTGACACAAACTATCCAATCACTTTTGACGATCCTTGTTATTACGCGTGTCTTGGTGATAACCCAGAACCAAATGCGACAACGGCGCGTATTTATTACAGCTCGTTAACGACGCCTGGTTCATTGTTTGAAACTGACTTGGCCACCACGGATCGCACCCTGTTAAAAGCACAAAAAGTCTTAGGCGAATTTAATAGCGATGACTACCAATCGGAGCGTATCTTCGTGACCAGTCGTGACAATCAACAAGTGCCAGTGTCATTGGTTTATAAAAAATCGCTTTACCAACAAGATGGTACCAACCCTGTGCTGCAATATGGTTACGGCGCGTATGGCATCACCATTGATCCTAACTTTAGCCCGCACACGCTAAGCTTATTAAACCGTGGTTTTGTGTATGCCATAGCTCACGTCCGCGGTAGTGAAATGTTGGGGCGTCAGTGGTATGACAATGGCAAAAAATCGCATAAACAAAATACGTTTAATGACTTTATCGACGTAAGTAAACACTTACTTGATGAAAAAATTGCTCACCCACAAAAACTATTTGCAAGCGGCGGCAGCGCAGGTGGTTTATTGATGGGGGCTGTTATTAATCAAGCGCCTCAATTGTATCGCGGTGTTGGTGCCCATGTGCCCTTTGTTGATGTAGTCACCACGATGCTTGATGAGAGTATTCCACTAACCACCAATGAATACGATGAGTGGGGTAACCCAAACGAATTAGCGGCTTACCATACCATCAAAGCGTATTCTCCAATTGATAATGTAACAGCCCAGCACTACCCTAACCTACTAGTTACCACTGGATTACACGATTCTCAGGTTCAGTATTTTGAGCCAATGAAATGGGTGGCAAAATTGCGAGAATTAAAAACCAATGACAACCTGTTAGTCTTTAAAACCGATATGGAAAGTGGCCACGCTGGCGCTTCTGGTCGCTTTAAAAGTTTGGAAGAAAAAGCCCTTGAGATGGCATTCTTTATAAATCTTTGTGATTAGGGTCTGTTGTTCTTTCGAGGATGAATTTTGTGCAATTGACAAGACTTTTTCGCAAGGCATGAGGA
>MPDF01000005.1 GCA_001874365.1 Gammaproteobacteria bacterium MedPE
GGCAATCTGCTCCTGCGTTGCCCGAATATCGACATTCATGTCGAAATCAATCGAGGGCCTTGTTTTAGTTTGATTTTCTCTTCGCACAACAAGATAACTTACTTAATACCATTGGTATAAAAAGCTGTTGCTCGATATTATGACTCGCAGTGTTTTAGCGTCATATGTATGATGTCATTTTATTTTTATGGTTTAGTTGTGAAATGCTTTATTTTGTAACCATTTTTCTTAGCGCTTTTTTATTATTTTTAGTGCAACCTATGATAGCTAAAGTCATTCTGCCTGATTTCGGCGGTGGCGCATCGGTTTGGACTATCTGCATGTTATTCTTTCAAGCGCTACTGCTTGGCGGGTATTTATATGCTCATGGCATTATAAAATGGCTTAGGCCAAGAAATCAGCTCATTGTTCATGCCTGTTTGATGTTGCTGGCAATTACCTTTACACCGATTGCTGTCGATACTATAGCGGTTGAGTCATCACCACAGATGACTATCTTAGTGACCTTGTTGATTAGTATCGGCTTGCCATACTTTGTATTATCAGCCAATGCACCGTTGATACAACAATGGTTCTCGTACGATAAACCTAAAATATCCCCTTATAAACTTTATGCTTTGTCTAATACTGGGTCATTAATGGGATTAATAGCTTATCCATTTTTGGTCGAGCCGTTTATAACATTGCAGTCTCAACTCATGGTGTGGAGTGCAGCGTATTGGTGCTTTGTCGGTTGTAGCATCGCTTTAATTGCGACACTTTTTGTTAGGCTACAAGCGCCAAAGATTGTGTCAGACGATAGTCAAGAAGCTGAACGACCAACGGTTGTATTGCCTTGGATTGGATTATCTGCGCTTGGTGTTATTGCTTTGTTAGCCGTTACAAGCTCTATGACACAAAATATATCGGCTATACCTTTCTTATGGCTATTGCCACTTAGTTTGTATCTTATTAGCTTTATTATTTGTTTTGGCAACGAACGCTTGGCAAACCGCCGACTATGGTTAGGTGTTACCGCAGCTAGTTTACCTATTGGAATGCTATTATTTTTCTTCGCATCAATGTTTGACATTGTTGTGCAGCTTTTTCTTTATAGTTTGATTCTATTTTCGGTATGTATGGCATGCCACGGAGAACTTGTAAGAATGAAGCCTGCGTCAACGCATTTAACATTATATTATCTGGCGATGTCAGTTGGTGGAGTGATTGGAGGGCTATTTGTAAGTTTTATCGCACCATGGCTTTTCAATCAGTTTATCGAATTCCCATTAGTCATTTGGCTAACGTTGTTGATGCTTGCTGTCTTACCGATATCACGAAATGGTAAAAGTCGTTTCTTAATACGCTTTGGTCTACCTATATATCTCGCTGCTTCCGCATTAGGTTTTATGTTGACTAATAATCTATTTCAACAATATGACGTTGCGGCTGAACGAAATTTCTATGGCCAACTTGCTGTGAAAGATGTGACTGTTAATGGGCTTAACGAACGTCGGTTAGTCGATGGTACAACATCCCATGGTACGCAATCACTGGATCTGGCAAAAAATAACGAACCGTTGAGTTATTATCGCCGCGGAACTGGCGTTGAAGCTGCTATTTCAACCCTGCAACAACAAGGGCCGCTTAATGCTGTTGTTATTGGTTTAGGGGCGGGGACGTTAGCTGCTTATGGTCTTCCATTAGACAGCTTTAAATTTCTTGAATTAAATCCGTTAGTAAAAGATTATGCATATCGTTACTTTACATATTTAGAGAATTCTAAGGCTGACGTGAATGTGGAGGTTGGGGACGGGCGTCAGCTTTTGGCTGGCTATACTGGTGGTGATATTGACCTATTAGTTGTTGATGCTTTTTCTAGCGATGCAATTCCTATTCATTTGATAACACGAGAAGCAATAGCGTTATATGTTAATTCCATTCAGGATGACGGCATAGTTGCATTACATATTTCTAATAGCCATTTAGATTTAGTGCCTTTGGTGTTTGGGTTAGCTGAGGAAGCTAATTTAGCGTCGAGCTTTGTGTTAACTAAAGCCACTAGTCCGGCAGAAAACACTGCACAGTGGGTATTGTTAACGAAAAATCCAAATATATTGCAACAGCCTGCGATTAAAAAAGTCACTTCTTCTTGGCCGTCGAGCATTTCAAAGCCTGTCATATGGACGGATGATTATAGTAACCTGCTGTCAGTCCTTAAATAGAATTTATCTAATTGAAAATGTGTGACAATTTGTCACACTTGTTCATCGTAATTAATCTTTAAAATAGCCTTATATTTTGGGCTGTTTTAAGGATGTTTATGAAGTCCCCCTGTTTTAAATTACTTGTTATTAGTGCACTTTCTTTTTCTTCGTTATCGTCATTTGCCAATGACATTGAATCAATTACTATTTTAGGGAAATCTGCTGTTGTAAATGCAACACATGGCGGCGTTGATGTGAAGTTACTACCAATAAATGTTCACGTTGTTAATCGGGAAGAAATTGAGCGGCTTAGATTTGTTGATCCTAATGAGTTGTTAGATAGAATTCCGGGAGAAACTCAAGTTAGAAACTTGCGGATCCCTAATGGTAGTAAAGGCTACACCATAGTCTTGGTCGATGGAATGCCGATTGAAAATCCGTATGGCGGCGCGACTAGTCGTTTAACCCGCTTAAACACCGCTGATATTGAGCGCGTGGAAATTTATAAGGGCCCATCGTCAGCGTTATTTGGCAACAATGCTTTTGGCGGCGTGGTAAATCTTATTACTCGCGGCACGCCAACAGAGTCTCGTCATAAGGTCCATGTTGAGAGTGGCGAGCATGGGCGTGTTCGTTATGGCGTCGACAGTGAAGGATTACTAGGTGATGTTGGCTATGTATTTAATGCTAATAGTCGAAAAATCGATGGTTTACGAGAAGAAGGCAAAGACGACAAAGATCAGCTGAGCAGTAAATTCTCATATGATTTTAATGACACTACATCACTTATTGCCCGTGTTGAATATTTAGATGAAGACACCGTAACGCGTGGTGATTTAACTGCCGAACAAATTAGCGATGATAAAGCGCAAGCAGGGGCGTTATCGTCATCAGAACAGGTTAAGCAATCATTAGCGGCCTTTAAAATCACTCATGAATTTGATGATGCGACACTAGAAGTTTCACTCGCTAACCGTTTGCACAAGGCTATCGGTGTCTCTCGTTATCGCGGCCCAAAAGATACCCGTGACCGCGGTATTATGGCGAAGGTTAATTATTTACAGCAGCTCGACAGTGGTAACTTTGTTATTGGTAGCGAGCATTACAATGGCAACGAAGATGTTAAGGCCTTTGGTCGTAAAGATCTTGCCATGACAGGTAGCTATACCAGTCAATTTAATGAATTTGAAGACTTAGCGCTTTTTTATCAACAGCATTGGCAAATTGATAATCAATGGTCGGTAGATGTTGGCGCTCGTTATGAACGTATTTCGCTTGCCGCGACACAAAGTGCTGAACGTCAGCGTATTGAGTTCGACGATTTATCGCCAAAGCTTGGCGTAAGTTATCAGCTCAATAGCGATAATCGAGTGTGGTTAGGATTGTCACAGGGCTTTTATGCACCGCATCTTGACGATGTTTACAGTACTGATGCGGACAGTAGTAACCCTAATTTATCCCCTGAAAAGTCGAATAATATTGAACTTGGCTTACGTGGCCACATTGGAAGCTTTAGTTATGATAGCTCGTTATACGTCAATCGCATTTCTGATTACCTCGTTGAGCAAGAATTTGTGCGTGGTGATGGTTCAGAATATCAGCGCGTCACTAATGCTGGACAGGTGTCGATTCGCGGTTTGGAAACAGTGCTCGAGTATCGCTTACATCAAGATTGGAGAGTGTCTTTAACTCATACTTATACCGATAATACTTATGACAAATTCGTGCAGTCAATTGCAGGTGCGAATGATGATTTGTCTGGCAAAGTGATACGCCGCTCTCCTGCTCACCATTACAACGCTCGTGTCGCGTGGAATCCGCTTGAGGGATTAAATATTGAATTAGAAGGAGATTTCTATTCAAGTTACTTTGCTGATCACCAAAACTCTCCTGAATCTAAATTTAAACGTGACGAGCGAATAAATTTACGCGTTAATTATCAATATGATGAGCATTGGAAGTTTTGGATTAACGGCTTGAATCTCACCGATACTTTGGAAGATCGCGCAACATACAGCCGCGGTAAAATGAAATTTAGAACTATCGATGGTCGTACGCTGTACGCTGGCCTGTCGTATGAGTTTTAAGGAGGATTGCTGATGTCGCCAAAGATAACTCAATGGTGCTGGCGGTGGCATGTGATAGCTGGGCTGCTATCTTTACCTTTCGTCATTTTACTTACCGTGACTGGCATTGTTTATATGTTCAAAGCGGAGGTAAATCATTATTTTTACCATCATATGACAGAAGTAACTCCTCAATTGTCTCAGCCGCTTAGTTATGAACAACAGCTCGCGTCAGTGCAGCGATTTAGAAGCTTACCTGTGGTGAGTTTGACCTTAGCCTCTAATGCCAATCAAGCTAGTGTGTTTCGACTCAAGGGCAAAGGTCGAACGAAGCATCTGGTGTATATAGATCCCTATACGGGAACTATGATGGGAGAGTTCAAGCAAGCGGATTCTCTGATGTACAACATTCGTAAGTTACACGGCGAGTTATTGCTAGATAAGCCGGGCACACTAGTGGTCGAACTCATTGCCAGTTGGTTTATCGTTTTGCTGATCACTGGGCTAATCATATGGTGGCCGAGCACTAAGCAATTGGCGGGAGTCTTTAGTATTCGTTTTAATGCATCAAGACGAATTTTATGGCGCGATTTACATGCTGTAACCAGTTTTTGGATCGGCCTGATTTTGTTAATCGTCATTGCAGGTGCGATGCCTTGGACAGATGTTTTCGGCACTAATTTAAAACGCGTCCAAAAGATCACTGATAGCGGATACCCTATGGCGTGGCGCAGCGATAAGGGAGTTTCCTCGCAAATTGTTGGCCGTCCGTTGACCTTAGATGAGATGGTCCTTAAAGCGCAATCTCAAAGCTTACAAGGCGTGATTGAAATTAAGTTACCGCAAAAAGGTGAGAGTCCGTTTAAAGTGTCAAATCGGAGTTTTTGGCTTAGCGACCAGCAGGTGATGTATTTTGATCAATATTCGGGTGAAGTCTTAAAGCAGCTAACTTGGAACGATGTCGGGATCTTAATGGATATGAGGCAGGTCTTTATGCGGTTACACCAAGGAGAGTATGGGCGCGCAAATTGGTGGATTTTATTGATCGGCTGTGTATTGTTTTTGATGGCAAATATAGCATCGATTATTGCTTATGTTAAACGCAAACCACGACAACGGTTTGGCATTCCAGCTGTGCCGAAGTCTTTTAAAATGGGTTATGGGCTATTGCTTTTAATTGCGCTACTAGCCGTTGTTTTTCCATTGTTTGGCTTGAGTGTGATACTCATCGTTGGCGGGCAATATGTTTTTAAGAAGCGATTAAGCGCCTAACAAAAAGGCCGATTCATTGATAATGAGTCGGCCTTCTTAATTGCATTGTGGAAATCGATATTAGTCGATTAAACCACGGCTTTTTAATAGTGGTTGAATACTCGCTTCCTTACCACGGAACTTACGGTACAAGTTAAGAGCATCGTCGCTGCCGCCAGAAGATAAGATGTGCTTTCTGAACGCATCAGCAGTTTTCTTATCGAAAATACCATTTTCTTGGAAGGCTGCGAACGCATCGGCGCCGAATACATCAGACCAAATATAGCTGTAGTAACCCGCTGAGTAGCCACCAGAGAAGATGTGAGCGAAATAAGTTGAACGATAACGTGGATCGATCTCATTAATTAAGCCCCATTCTTTTAGTGCGTCAGCTTCAAATTTTGCTGTGTCACGGATCTTGTCGTCTTCTAGCGAGTGCCAGTTTAAGTCTAACAAGGTTGCAGCCATGTACTCGGTAGTAGCGAAGCCTTGGTTAAATTTACTTGCCGCTTGGATCTTGTTAACCAGTTCTTGTGGGATCACTTCACCAGTTTTGTAGTGTTTAGCAAACTGAGCTAGCACTTCTGGTTGTAACATCCAGTTTTCCATTACTTGCGATGGGAACTCTACGAAGTCGCGCGGTGTTGCAGTACCCGTTTGTGAGCGGTATTTACCGTCAGACAACAAGCCGTGTAGCGCATGGCCAAACTCGTGGAATAGGGTGCTTGCTTGGTCGAATGTTAATAGCGCTGGCGCATCGCCTGTTGGGCGTGGGTAGTTCAATACGTTAACAATGATTGGCGTAGCGTCCTCGCCGTTCATGTTGTATTGCTTGCGGTAAGAGTTCATCCAAGCGCCGCCACGTTTGCCAGGGCGTACGTAATGATCAGCGAGGAATAAACCAACGTAAGTGCCATCAGCTTCGTAGATTTCGAAGGTACGAACATCGTCGTGGTATTTAGGTAAATCGGTGCGCTCTTTTACTGTGATGCCAAAGAGTTTTTGTGCGGTGTGGAAAACACCTTGTAGCGTAGACTCTAACGCGAAGTAAGGACGTGTTTGTTCTTCGTCTAAATCGTAACGTGCCTTGCGAATTTTCTCTGCGTAGTATGGGTAGTCCCAAGCTTCAATCTTGAAGTTGCCGCCTTCTGCATCAACAAGCTTTTGCATATCAGCCACTTCAACTTTCGCTTTTTCTAGTGCCGTTGGCCAGATTTTGTTAAGTAGTTCGTAAACTGCAGCTGGCGTTTTAGCTACGCGATCTTCTAACACGAAGTGAGCGTGAGATTTGTAGCCCATTAATTGGGCTTTTTGTACGCGTAACGAGGCGATCTTGGCTAGAATTTCTTTATTATCGTGCTCATTATCATTATTAGCGCGATTGATGTAGCCAAGGTAAAGCTCTTTACGTAATTCGCGGTTGTCTGCAAATTTAGTAACCGGGGTAATTGAAGGGCGATGTGTCGTGAATACCCATTTTCCTTCCTGCCCGCGATCTTTAGCGGTGGCTGCAGCTGCTGCAATAACAGAGTCTGATAAACCAGATAGCTTACTCTTGTCATCAACAACGACTTCAAAACTATTGGTTTCAGCTAATAAGTTGTCACCAAATTGCAGAGTTAACTTCGCTAATTGAGCATTAAGTTCACGGATCTGATCTTTTTGCTTTGCATCCAATTTAGCACCACTTCGAACAAATCCGACGTAGGTATCTTTAAGTAGTTTTTGCTGAGCTGTTGTTAACTCTAAGCTGTCTTTTTTATCATAAACGGCTGCTACACGTTGGAATAGAGCATCGTTTAATGAAATATCGTCTGAATGTGCAGACAATAACGGAGAAACTTCTTTGGCGATAGCTTTGAGTTCATCGTTAGTTTCTGCTGATGTTAAGTTGTAAAACACGCCAGCTACTTTATCTAGCAGGTTGCCACTAAATTCAATTGCTTCAATGGTGTTTTCAAACGTTGCCGCTGATTTTTGATTTACAATCGCGTCAATTTCTTGCTTTTGTTGCTTAATAGCTGCTTTAAATGCAGGAAGGTAATGATCGTTTTTAATGACTGCAAAATTAGGCATTTCATGTGCCGTGCCCCATTTTTTAGAAAAAGGGTTGCTATCAGCGAGTAGCTTTTGTTGTTCAACTGCTGGTTTTTCTTGTGTAGCTGTTGGAGTTTTTGCTGAATCACAGCCAACAAGTGCGATGGCAAGCGCAAGTGGCGCTAAGGTAAATTTCTTCATAAAAAAGCCCTAAAATTTTTGGTTATTTTTGTTTTCGATGCTTATCCTACGGGGATTTGGAGTTGATGTAAAACGTGAATAGGTGAAACAAATCTTTGTTTACAAAATATGACCTAGCGAAGGCTATTTATTCACATTTTCTCGTCAAATCGCTATAATTAAGCGACTTGACTAACCGCCGGATAATGCCATGACTAAACAACATGAAGCGTTGTTTTCACATCACGAACATGCGCTTGAAAAAGAATATGAATCTTGCCCTAAATGTTCGTTGTCTTTGCAGATCCGACATTCCAAACATGGTCCTTTTTTAGGCTGTACTGGCTACCCAGCGTGTGATTACAGTCGTCCGTTGGTTGAGCATGAAAATATGGAGCATCAGATAATTGCTGGCTCTGTGTGTCCTGAATGTAGCCATGAACTCGCGATTAAGAAAGGACGTTACGGTATCTTTATTGGTTGTACTAATTATCCTGAGTGCAAGCATATTGAACATACTGAAGATGAAGAAGAGGTTATTGATTGTCCTGAATGCAAAAAAGGGCATATTACACAGCGCGTTTCGCGTTATGGAAAAACCTTCTACGCTTGTGATTCCTACCCAAAGTGTAAGTTTGCTGTGAATTACCATCCAGTCGTTGGTGAGTGTGAAAAATGTCAATTTGGTTTGTTGGTTGAACGCAAAATGAGCGGCGAGAAACGATTAGTTTGTGCTAAAAAATCTTGTGGCCATAAACAATCCTAGCCATTGATTAGCAACTTCAAAAAGCAGTAAACTTTTGAAGTTGCCTTGCATTAATCAAGAGCATTGTTCGTCAATATATTGCTTGATATCGCTGAACGCATTAATTGGCAATAACGCTGCAATAGCCATCAGACGTTTATTTAATTGCACAGTGTCATGTCCAGATACGTTAATGTGTCCCATTTTACGTCCAGCACGTTTTTCTTTACCATACCAATGAACATTAACGCCATCCATGCCTAATATTGCTAGTGGTAGCGTATCTTCGCCTAAAATATTAATCATAGCGGTCGGGCGTGTTAATTCTGTGGTTCCTAATGGTAAGCCACTAACCGCGCGGATATGATTTGCAAATTGGCAGCAATCACTGCCCTGTTGGGTCCAATGGCCTGAGTTATGAACACGAGGGGCTATTTCATTAACCAACAGAGTGTCTCCAACTTGAAAGAACTCAATGGCTAGCACACCTACGTAATTCATCGATTGTGTTAAGCGCGTAAAGGCTTCTGACGCTTGCTGTTGCAATGATTCGTTGTCACAAAGCGCAGTGGACACTGATAATACACCGTCAGTGTGATGGTTTTCGGTGAGGGGATAAGTCTTCACTTCACCATTAATACTGCGCGCACCAACCAAGGAAACTTCACGAGAAAATGGAATCATTTGCTCAGCAATGACACCTTGATTTGGATTCGAGCTAATAAAACGTTCGATGTCTTGCCAAATATCATCTGCATGGTCGACAGATTTTAAACGCCATTGCCCTTTGCCGTCGTAACCTTCTAATGCACTTTTTAATATAATTGGCAGTGAAAGTTGATTAATCGCTTGCTTGAAATCTTGTTCGTTTTTTATGATCAAATGTGGCGCGTTAGCTACTTTACATTGCGTTAATAACGCTTTTTCTAAGCGGCGGTCACCACCAATTTTAATGGCGTTGGCGCTTGGTTTTAGTTTGCCTGATGCTTCACACTGGGCGAGTACATCATGAGCGACATGTTCAAACTCTGCGGTAATGACATCCGCATGGTTAATACCTGACTCAAGGTCACCAATTTTTTGTTCAGGCGCAAGTGGATTAACAACCTGCTTTGACGTCACATCATAAGCGAAAACATCGATATTAAGTGGCTTAACGCTCAATGCCATCATGCGTGCCAGTTGACCAGCACCTAAAACCAAAACATTCATGCTAATTCCTACTACACTGCTGGATCAGGATTGTTTAATATGTTTTCAGTTTGTGCCTTGCGGAAAGCCTCTACATTAGCCATGACTTTCTCATCATGCGTGCCAATTATTTGTGCCGCCATGAGACCCGCATTAGCCGCACCGGCTTCACCAATTGCCAATGTACCTACAGCAATTCCTTTGGGCATTTGAACAATTGATAGCAGAGAGTCTTTACCACTTAATACACGTGACTGTACTGGAACACCTAACACTGGCAGGCTAGTGTACGCTGCTGCCATACCTGGTAGATGCGCTGCGCCGCCTGCGCCAGCAATGATGACTTTTAGTCCGCGCTCTTTTGCTGATTCTGAGTATTCCGCCAATAAATGTGGAGTTCGGTGAGCTGATACAACTTTAGTTTCATAAGGAACACCAAGTTCATCAAGCATTTGAGCTGCATGTTGCATAGTTGGCCAGTCTGATTTTGAGCCCATGATAATACCGACAGTCATTTTTATTACGCCTATGTAAGATGGTTTATTGTGTGTGCTAGGTCACATTTTTCGGGGATTATATACCCAAACGACCTTAAGATGCTAGCTTGGTTCTTAGCCACTTTTGTGAAACCAAAATTAAAGTTATGACTAGTTGCCGTGTTGTAATCTTGGTAAAATCTGCTGTAGAAATATTTAGTGAGAAATAACCGTGATATATCAAAGTGCACAACAAGCTTTTTTAGCTGGTGGATTGATTGCTTATCCCACCGAAGCTGTATTTGGCGTTGGTTGTGATCCCGATAATAATCAAGCGCTTGAACGTTTATTGGCAATGAAGCAACGCGATCCAAATAAAGGACTGATTTTGTTGGCCAGTAGCTTTGAACAGCTAATACCCTATATTGACCAAACGCGATTAACTCCTGATATGATAACCAGTATGTTGAGTCGATGGCCAAATGGAGTGACCCAAGTGGTACCTAAGGCCGTTAATTTAGCGCCTTTATTGTCTGGTCAATTTGACAGTATTGCGGTGCGAGTAACTGATCAACCTGATGTCGTTGCATTATGTGAAGGCGTAGGGCGACCTATTGTGTCCACAAGTGCAAACCTGTCAGGTATCGAACCTGCTACAACGTGGCAAAAACTAGACCCTCATCTTATTGAGAAGCTAGATTATGTTATAAAAGGCATAACACTTGGATTTGACAAGCCGTCGACAATCGTCGATGCAATTAGCGGTCAATGTTACCGCTAGAATAATTTTAAAAGGCATTAATTTATGACAACCCAGATTTCGGCAGAAGTCGTAAAAGAGTATTTACTATCGCTTCAATCGAGTATTTGTAAAAGCTTGGAAAGCCAAGAACCAAGTGCGCGATTTGAGCATGATGCATGGCAACGAGTTGAGGGCGGTGGTGGTGAAAGCCGTGTATTGACCAATGGTCATGTTTTTGAGCAAGCGGGTGTAAACTTTTCTCATGTGATGGGAGATACCTTGCCTCCTTCCGCCACGGCAGCGCGTCCAGAGTTAACAGGCCGGCGGTATGAAGCAATGGGGGTTTCGTTAGTGATTCACCCTAATAATCCATATGTGCCAACATCTCATGCAAATGTACGTTTCTTTATCGCTTACAAAGAAGGCGAAGATCCTATTTGGTGGTTTGGTGGTGGTTTTGATTTAACGCCGTATTATGGCAACGAAGATGATTGTAAACATTGGCACCAAACAGCAAAGGATTTATGTGAGCCTTTTGGTGAAGACAAGTATCCCCAATATAAGCAGTGGTGTGACGAATATTTCTATTTGAAGCATCGCGATGAAGCCCGTGGTATTGGCGGTTTGTTCTTTGATGATTTAAATGAAGATGGCTTCGAGCAAAGTTTTGCATTCATGAAATCTGTTGGCGATGGTTTTATCGAAGCGTACTTACCGATAGTCAAAGCGAGAAAAGATGCAGAATATGGTGAACGTCAGCGTCAATTCCAGCTATATCGTCGTGGTCGCTACGTTGAGTTTAATTTAGTTTACGATCGCGGGACACATTTTGGTTTGCAAAGTGGCGGACGTACTGAATCTATTCTGATGTCGATGCCGCCATTGGTTCGTTGGGAATATTGCTACGCCCCAGAAGAAAATTCTGAAGAAGCGAACTTGTATTCACATTATCTTCCGGTACGCGATTGGATTTAAACACATAAAATTTTTAACCCTAAGGATTTAACTATGAAACAAATTTTATTAGCTGCAGCAACGCTCGTTCTGTTAACGGCTTGTGGCAAACTTAACAATGAAAATTATCAACAAATTGAAGTAGGTATGGATTATAGCGAGATTGAATCCTTGTTAGGTAATCCAGCTGAATGTGATGAAACCTTAGGTATGAAGCAGTGTATTTGGGGTGGTGATGAAAAGAATATTAGTGTGAAGTTTGTTGCGGATAAAGTGACTATCTATTCTAAAAAAGGCTTATAGACTTTAATCCATAAAAACCACTTCAAAATGACAATTCATGGGTGCATAGAAGTGGTTTTTTGTTGTTGGGCTAAATAACATTGCTGGCCTCACGCCAAGCGATGTTTCTCGGGTAATATTGCGCCTAGTAAAGTGTGCTTCCTCATTAGTATCTAGAGTAATTGTCAGTGTATTACCATCATATAGCCAGTTACCATGCTGGAACTGCAATCTATATTGACCATCTTGGTGAATTTCTGTTTCAAACTCTACGGTGTGATCTGATTGGAACGCTATTGTTACGTATCCTGTTTTACAGCCTACAGACGATAAGTATGGTGGCATTGCATCATCTGGATTAATGTCTGGATGTCGTAAATAAAGCCCAATATGCCCTTGGTGGTAGTAATGTCTGCTTTGGCCAAACCTTAGTTCTGTCGCCTCTTCGAGTTTGTTGTCATGAATAAAGCTTTTTAGCAATGAGAGATCTTGTGCTGGCTTGTGAGCCGGACTGATGGCAATGACACTGGATGGGTAATTTTTGGGGATTAATATATTATTTATCTCAACGTCGAATCCCTTGTTAATCAACTGTTGTTCAAACTGATTAACTTCTTGCTTAGAATATCCTTTTGTTACTAAATGCACCGTTGTTACACAGCCAGACAAGCAAAGAGTGATAAAGATAAATATTAATTTATACATGACATCGCAAACGATAATAGAAAAACCAAAGATTACATGTGTAATCTTTGGTTTTCAACTCTTTTTTATACGATGCTAGATCCTACTCATAGTGAGCTATTGGCGCGTTAATTATTCTTCAACCAGCCATTCAACGGTGTAATTTGCATGTTCATCTTGTGCTAAGTGCTTAACTAGCCATGGCAAGGATTCTTTTAATTGCTGTTCTAATTTCCAAGGTGGATTAACAATAATCATGCCTGTACCAGTCATTCCGTATTCACTAGTGTCTTGTTTGACATTTAATTCAACTCGCAGAATTTTACGGATCCCTTGTCGCTTGAACTTCTCACAGAATCGCTCTACTTGCGCTCGTGAAACAACTGGATACCAAAGGGCGTAAATACCGGTAGCAAACTTTTTGTGAGCCGCCACAATACCGTTGATTGCATCATCATGTTCTGTCTTTAGTTCATACGGCGGATCGATAAGTACCAATGCACGACGCTGAGCTGGTGGCATTGCACCTTTTAGGCCTTTATAACCATCGGTTTTTTGAATGCGGACTTTTCTGTCACCAGCAAATTCTTGTTGTAACAAGGCTAAATCTGTCGGGTGTAGTTCAGTCAGTTCCATGCGCTGGCTGTGACCAATCATCGATTTGGCAACTAAAGGAGAGCCTGGGTATTGTGACAATTCATTGGTTGGGTTAAATGATTTTATGATATCAACGTATGTTTCCATTGGCGCTGGGATATCGTCACGTTGCCAGATCCGGCCGATGCCGTCTTTATATTCACCTGTTTTTTCGCTGGTTTTGTCTTTTAGATTATACCGACCGGCTGCTGAATGCGTATCGTGATAGACAAATGGCTTTGGCTTTTGCTGCAGCGCCTCAATAATTAACACTTGAGTAAGATGTTTTAAAACATCGGCAAAATTGCCTGCATGAAAACTGTGGCGATAACTTAGCATGAAAAGGTCCAAAAATTATTTTGCGATAGTATACCCCTTAACCATTGAATGTTTTAGGATGGTAATAAATAAATTGATGAAAATGAGAGATTAATGAATTCTGCCGTTAAGCCATTGGTTGAGCAAATTGACCGCGTTTTATTGGGTAAGCAACATCAAATTAAATTGTCGTTATGTTGCTTAATGGCCGGTGGTCATTTATTAATAGAAGATGTGCCTGGTGTGGGAAAAACAACTTTGGCTAATAGCTTAGCTCATAGCTTAGGGTTAACTTATCAGCGTGTTCAATTCACGAGCGATATGCTGCCAGCGGATTTATTAGGTGTCTCCATTTTTAATCAAGATACTCATAAATTTAGTTTTCATAAAGGCCCTATATTTAGTCAGGTGGTATTGGGTGATGAAATCAATAGAGCAAGTCCTAAAACGCAAAGTGCTCTGTTAGAAGCAATGGCCGAAGGACAGGTGAGTATCGATGGTGATACTTATTCATTGCCACAGCCATTTTTTGTTATAGCAACGCAAAACCCGTTGGAGCATTCCGGTACTTTTGAATTGCCTGATTCTCAATTAGATAGATTTTTAATGCGTGTAACGCTTGGATATCCGAGCACAGATGCTGAAAAAGCAATGTTAATGCAATCAACTCAGAATGTAGCGTTACAGCAATTAATTCAAGGTGATGCGTTGTTGGAAGTTAAGCGTGAAATTGAAAGCATTAATGTCGCTGATGCCGTGATTGATTATATTTTACGAATTGTTAATGAAACCCGCAGCAATAATAAATATACCCATCCGTTATCTCCTCGTGCGACCCGTTCGTTATTGGCTGCTAGTAAATCGTGGGCGTATATCGAAGGGCGCGAATACGTATTGCCTGAAGACGTGCAGGCTATCTTACCAGCTGTGTGTGAACATCGACTTCGTGGTTCATCGCAGTCTCACGCACAAAGCTTGAGTGAACAGCTTCTTCATAGTGTTGATCCATTAGGATAAATAAATGAAGAAATTATTGGAGCAGCGTTGGCTACAATGGCTTAAAAGACGAATGCCGACGTTAGAAGAAGTTGAACTTCATCGACGTAACATCTTCATTTTACCAAGTAAATTCGGTGTTTTTTTTGCACTGCTGAATGTACTGCTCTTTGTGATGGGGGTTAATTATCAAAATAACTTAGTGATTATTCTAAGTAGTTTTTGTTTTTCGTTGTTTGTTACAACGATGTTGCTCTGTTATCAAAATATGGCTGGTATGTTGATTAAGCCTGTTTTACGGCAAGAATATGTAGCGACACAATTATTAAGCATCGAATGTCAAATACGAACTGTTAAAGTAAAGCATGGTATTTGTTTTAACTATAAAGCGCACCCTCAGCGATTTATCCCGATGTTAGAGCAACAATCTTCCATTGCGCTTACGGTAAAGGGAAAACCACGGGGCGTGCATCGTTTACCTCGATTAGTGGTTTCAAGTGAATATCCGTTAGGACTTTTTCGTGCTTGGGCAAATCTTGAATTTGAGCAAGATGTTGTTGTTTTTCCTAATCCAATCGCTAGTGCACAGCAATTGTCAGCAGTTGAGCAGGGTGATGGCGCTTATTCATCAAAACGAACAATTAGCGGTGATAGTTTTTCTGGATTAGAGCCCTATCGTGAAGGAGAGTCTCTTAAGCGCGTTGCTTGGAAACAGCTTGCTCAGGGAAGAGGGTTTTTAAGTAAACAATTCGAACAAACACTTGGTGAACCTCAGTGGCTAAATCTCGATGAGATTGATGGCAGTGATATTGAAATGAGATTAAGCCATATGGCCTATTTGGTGAACTATTATTCTAGTTTAAATCAACCATTCGGCGTCAAACTTGGCAACAAAAAAATTCCTGTTGGACAGGGCAACAGCCATCGTAAAAATACCCTTACGTTGTTAGCAACTTTCGGTGTTTATCATGAATAACTCATGGCTGGTTAATCGACATATCATTATTTGGATGATTGCGGCGTATTTCATCAGCTTGTTGATGTTACTTGATTATACACCTTGGTGGATACTACCGTTTAGTGGTGTCGCTATTGGTTGGCGCTGGCTATATGTTATCGGCAAGGTCAGTGTTTTTAATCGTCTTGCACATCACGGGTTAACGCTTTCTGCGGTTGCCATGCTTATTGTTACTAGTTTAAATAATGGCATGATGGAAAACATGGTAAACCTATTACTGCTTGCCTATGGCTTAAAATTCATAGAGCTACGGCAAAAGCGTGATGTGTTAGTACTTGTTATTGTCGGCATGATTACTATTGCTGTAACTTTTATTTATAGCGAGGCACTAACGACGACATTAGTCGCTGCCATTTTGGTCGTGCTGCATTTGAGTATTTTATTGTCATTGCACGCACCGCAAATGCCTTGGTATAAACAATTACGAACCGCAGCCAAAATAGGCGCGCTATCTTTACCATTAACAGCTAGCCTGTTTTTAGTGATGCCTCAAATTGGTCCGTTATGGTCTATTTCAGTTGCTAGTGGCGCAACTACAGGGTTATCCGACAATATGTCGCCTGGGGATATAGCTCAGCTTCGCGGCAGTGCTAAGTTAGCTTTTAGCGTGATTTTTGACGACGAGCCAGTGCCGGAGCAGCAACGTTATTGGCGTGCATTAGTACTCGATAAGTTTGATGGTCGTCGATGGCAACAACGAGAAAAGCGTTCACGCTGGTTACCTTATAAAGATGAAGTTACTTGGCCAGATCTCTCCGGTGAGCCGAGTATAAAATATAGAATAATCGCTAAATCCAGTAATCAACATTGGTTGTTTGGATTAAATGTTGCGACAAGCGCCGATAATGATGTGAAATCGATGGCTGATCTGACGCTAAAATCTAGCACGCCACTAGCGTCTACAACGGCCTATGATGTAGTTAGTTATCCGCAGCTCGCACGTAAATTGACATTGTCTGCAGCTCAGCGCAGATATAACTTGATGGTGCCAGCGGATAGTAACCAAAAAACTAAAGTCTGGGTTGAAGCTCAACGAGTGCAGTTTTCTTCTGATCTGGCCTTTGCGCAATCTGTATTGCGGATGTTTAATGAGCAACCTTACTTTTATACGCTTGAACCTCCATTGTTAGGTGATGACAGTGTCGATGAATTTTTATTTACAACACAACGTGGATTTTGTTCTCACTATGCCAGTGCATTTACGCTAATGATGCGTTATGCCAACATTCCCGCGCGCGTAGTGACGGGATATCAGGGGGGAGAATGGAATGAAGAAGTTAAATATTTAAATGTTTATCAATATGATGCGCATGCGTGGACCGAGATTTGGATTAATGGCTCTGGTTGGGTTCGTGTCGACCCAACTGCGAATATTCATCCTGATCGCGTCATTTCAAGCGTAGAGGATGACCAAGCGCAACCATTTCTTGGGGGTAATACATTTAGCTTGGTTCGATATAAACAGACCCCTTGGTTAAATAGCTTGCGATTAACCCTAGCTAACATCGAGTTTTATTGGAGTCGCTGGGTTGTTGAATACAACAGTGAAAAGCAGATGAAGCTGTTGGAAATGTTGTTGGGTAAATTGACGAGCTTAAAGGTTATTGTGTTTACGCTGGCGTTGATGAGTATTATTGGTGTTATGTTGTGGTGGCAAAGTGGATTTCGCTGGCAACGACCAACGACTAAACAGCGATTTGAACTTGTTTATACATCATTGATTACGAAGATGTCACGTCATGGGGTGATTCGCCAGCGCCACCAAACACCTAACGATTATTGCCAATTGGTAATGGCAAGGTATCCTAACATTACAGATGAAATTCAAGAGTTTACTGATTTTTACAATCGAGTTAAGTACCAAGGAGTAGCCGGTGTTTCACAACAAGATGTCAAACACGCTAAACGTTTATTGATGCAGTTACTCAAGAAAATCTAGAATGGCATGGGCAACATCACGTGGTGCCTCCATCGGCAAAAGGTGATGTTGTCCTTGAAATTCAATATAGGTATCGTGCGGTTTAATTTTTTTCCATTTTAACCATGATTTTGGTGTTAGGAATTCAGATTTTTCTGCCCGTAATCCCAAAAACGGTTTGTTTAGTTTACGTAACATAGGCCATGCATGTGGCGGATGTTGGTAAAACCAAGCTTCCCATTGTTTGCTATAGCGCAATTGCCAATGTGATCCCGTTTGTTTAGTGCCGCCCACAATGAATTGCCATAACGCTGGATCTGAAAGTGCTTGATAAGCCCGTTTACTGCGGTGAAAATCGAATGCTTGCTGTAGGCTCTGCCATTGATCTGGACGACCAAGGGTTTTTTTGATCATTTTGGTGTTACCAGTGAATTTATTCGGCAGGTAATGTGCTAATTTCACTAATGGTGTCGGCAGAAATATCGGATCAATAAAGACAACGTTATCAAATAATTCAGGTGCTTGTTCAATTGCCATCAGTAAAACAACGGCACCCATTGAATGACTAACACAATGGAAAGGTTTACTTTGACGGTGGGCTCGGGCAAATTTTACTAAATCGTTAGCGAGTCTTGGCCACTGGTTTTCACGCCATGGATCACTGTCATCCCAACATGCACGGCTCAGCGGTGCTAACACATCATAGCCCTTTAGCTGTTCGAGTAATGGTTTGTAACAACCACTTGGATAGCCATTAGCATGAATAAACAAACATGGTGTATCACCTTGGGAGAATTGGATATATGGGATCTTAGTTGACTGACAAATTAGTTCGTCAACGCTATCATGCTTGTGGCTAGTATCCATGTTCTGGCATCATACCTATTCTAAAATTATTCGGAAAAACAATGAGTCACTGGTTAGGGAATTTACAACAAAGTACGCTTCAAGGCACTAATAATATTACAATTCATTATTGTGCAATGGTGCAGACTGAACCATCTCCAGCCATGATAATGGTTAATGGACGGACCGAAAGCTACTTAAAGTATCAATCGTTAATCAATGAGTTTTATCAGTTAGGCTATAGTGTTTATATGCTTGATCATCGTGGTCAAGGGTTGTCGCAACGGTTGTTGAATAATCATCACAAAGGCCATGTTGAAGATTTTTCTTTTTACGTTGAAGATTTAACACAGTTTATTGATGATGTCGTACTGCCTAACGAGCATTCTCATCATATTTTATTAGGCCACTCTATGGGCGGCACCATTGCAACTCGCTATGTTCAAACCAAAAATCATCAAATTGAACGCCTTATTTTAGCAAGTCCAATGCATGGTATTTTACTACCAGCACCGCAATTTATTGTTGAACAACTGACTAACGCTGCCATGATGACAGATAAGTTATTACAGCGAGAATCAAGTTATGTATTAGGCGGTAAACCCTATGATAACGCAGAGTTTGAAGGTAATGATTTAACACAAGATGAGTCGCGTTATTCAAACTTTCGACAAGTGTATGAAGATACTCCACAGCTGCAATTAGGCTCTCCAACTTACCACTGGTTACAAACGTCACTGCAAGCATGCAAGGCTTGTTTACGAGATGCCGATAAAATTTCTATTCCAACATTGTTATTACAGGCTGGTGCAGACACTATTGTTGATAATAATGCACAAGATGAATTCGCTCGTAATATGCAACCATCACTCATTGAAAAAGTAGAGATTGACGGTGCTCGCCATGAGCTATTTTTTGAATTAGAAGATTACCGCACTCAAGTTATTGCTCAAGTGCGACGATTTTTAGCATTTAATGATGAAGCTGAAAAAGTTAGTGGTGATGTTTAGCCGTTAAGCTTCGATAAAACAACTCAGTCGTGCGTTCTTGTGATAACCAACTACTGTATTTCAGGTTTAGCGGATTTAACGGTGCCATAGCAACGACCTGTGCCATCGTTTTGTTATTACTCATTGCTTCTACCATCAAGTTACGCGCTCGCTTTAATAGCACTAAGTACTTTTTTAAAGCTTGCTTATCAGTGATTTGCCCATGACCTGGAATAATAATAGTTTTGTCATCGGCGTAGGTTAATACATCTGTTACAGCATCAATTACACCGCTTAAACTACCGCCACTATCAACATCAACAAAGGGTAGGCCACCGAGATTAAAGTAAATATCGCCTAAATGAATAACATTTGCTTTAGTGAAAAATACAACAGAATCGCCATCAGTGTGAGCATGAGGGTAATGTTTTAAATTGGCTTTTTCATCATTGAAATGCAAAGTCATATCGTGGCCAAAGCTTAATACAGGAAGAAACTTTGAATTTTTACCGTGTTTTTCTTCCAATCTTTTATGAACATTGTGATGAGCAATGACATGACTGCCGTCGTTGGCAAAATTTTCATTGCCACCCGTGTGATCACCATGATGATGGGTACTTACAACAAATTCTGCTCGATTAGTTTGAATATTTCCCAATGCTTTTTTGATGTCATTTGAGAGGCGGGCAAATTGGTCATCAATGATATAGAGTCCGTCCTTACCGTGGCTTACCGCTATGTTGCCACCTTGTCCGTAAATAACATGCAGTTGATTAGCAATTGGTGTTACTGTGAGAGGGCTGTTGTGTTCGTCTGCAATAGTTAGTGGGGAACAAAGCAATAAACCGGCACTTAATAATGTAGTTAATTTCATTATCGATACTCTTATGTGTAGTTGGTTATTGCTTCTCACTTTGACATACTAGGCTCATAAGGTAAATCATAGAAATGTAACCACATGAATATACAGTTGTTAATCGTTAGCCTCTTCGCCATTAGTAGTTGTTCCGCGTTGGCAAATAATAAAAATTTCGCCGTTGATAACCAATCCGTTACAGGGAAAATTGTGCCGCTTAGCAGCCAAGATTTGTGTGATGTTGCAGCGGGTACCAAAGCTTATCTAAACAAGGGACAAGCTTATGATTCATTCGCTAATCACGCGGGTATTAGCGAAGCGTTTGGGGGGGATCTTGCACGAGTTAAAGCAACGCTTTCGTTTATTTGTAAAATTAATCAAGAAGATAAAACGGCAAAACGCCCATCTCGATTACATAATATTGATTTTATTAATCAACATTTTGACCAAGTTCGCTGGCGACCAGATCAAGCGCAATCTGTTAAGTTTTCACATAAGAAACCATTATTAGAAAACATGCCTGCAGACAAGTTACTGCTAACGAAATATTACATAAAAAAAGCAACAGGAAGCCTGACTAAATCGAATAAAACACCTCATGCATTATATCAAGTCCCCTATGATGAGGAGTCGTTAACGCTTGAGCAAGCAGATGAGAAAAAGGTGACTATTACTCGATACAAATATACAAAGCAGCAAGTATTAACAGGTGTGTTAGATAAGCAACACCTTGCCAAACCAATGATTTGGTTATCTCGAGATGATCTGGAAGACACTTTAATGCAAGGCACTGTGATGATTGAGGGCGAAGACGGCAAACCGCTAAGCTTTTATAACGTTCACCGCAATAACGGCATTGGTTATGATCGCAATCTAAAGAAAGAGCAACAGGGCCGATATTGGTATTTTAAACAAACAGATAGCGTTTTGGGCTACGGTAAAGATGCGAGCTATAAAATTCCCATCAAACCTTTAGTTACCGTTGCTGGCGATCTTGCTCATTTGGGCCTAGGTAAACTTATCATGCTAAGTCACAACAGTGAACATCGTTTAGTGGTGTTGGCGGATACAGGGGGGGCATTTGAAAACAATCAGTATCAGTTGGATTATTTAGGTGGTTATTTTTATAACTGGCAAGATTACATCAAGACTTATCGCCATTTCCCTGATTATGTAGAAGCCCGCATCTTATTATTGAAGAAAGGGCATTAATCATGTTGGCGCCACAATGGATAAATGATCATAAAGTTGATTGGCAACGAGGTGAAGTGACGGTTGCAACACAAGTGAAGTCGGTTGAACCAAAAGCGATGGCGGTGTTGCAAGTGTTGGTTGAGGCTAACGGCAATGTTGTTACTCAGCAAGAAATTCTAAACCGTGTGTGGAAAGATGTTGTAGTTGCTCCAAACGCTCTTCAGCGGTGTATTGCGCAGTTGCGTAAAGTGTTTAATGATGATGCTAAAGTGCAGTCGGTCATCAAAACTCACCCTAAGCTCGGTTATAGCTTAGCTGCCCATGTTTCACAGTCATCTAGCGAACGATTAGTGACTAGCAGTTCTTTTAAGCTGTACACATTAATAGCCTTTGCTGTGATAGCGTTAGTGAGTGGTTTGTTATGGCCACCACAAGACAAAGTAGCTACTAGTATTCATAAAATCTCAATGATTACTAGCGATGATGTTGCGCAGTTTGGTGGGGCAATTGTTGCTGATAATATTGTTTTTATTGAGGGCACTCAGCCTAGACAGCAACGAATTGTGGCTAAGCAATTAAACGGCAGTAAGGCGCAGGTGTTATCCGACAACTTATGGATCAACGGTGGACTGGCTGTTAATGTTGAGCAAAATGCTCTCTATTTTAGTCGCTTGTTATTTATTGGTGATACTAAATGCAGCGAAATCGCTAAACTGCCATTACCGCAAAACATCAACCAAACCAGTGCCACTGATTTGAATTACCCTGAGGCTGTGATCCCTTGTGTAAAAGGCTTTTATCATCAGCCACAATCATATGGGACAAATCAATTGTTAACACTGCATCATAATGGGAATGATGTTAATCGTCTCCAATTGCACGATTTAATTGACGGTGGTGTGCAAAATATTTCTCACCAGCTGGGTAATTTGGTCGTACTCTCAGTAGAGAGTGAGACTAAACAACTCGCAATTCTTAGCCATCAACAAGAAAATTTTCAACTGAGTTTGGCACAGTTAATCAAGGGTAGGGTTGAGGTTATACAACAGTGGGCTGTTGACGATGTTGTCGCGCAATCTGCAATTCATTGGATATCAGCCAAAGAGTTTGCTGTTGTTGGTAGTCAATCACTTGAGTTTTTTGCTCAAAACGGACATCGACGCTCAGTGAGTATGCCGAGTCGCGACGAGTTATTTGCTGTTTTAAATTATGATGACCGGCTGGTGGTAGAGCTTGGGCGCGAAGACTGGGACGTTCATCAAGCATCACTTGGGCGCGATGGTTCAGCGATCAAACCTGAAGTTATTGCGCGTTCAATTTACGCAGACTCATCTGGTCGTTTTAGGCCAAAACATGCCTCTATCAGCGTATTGTCGACGCGAAGTGGTTCAAGTCAATTGTGGCTTAAGAGTGACAGGGCTACTCATCAATTGACTGATAGTCAATTTGATGTGTCATCTTATGTTTGGTCTGCAGATGGCCAGAGTGTCGTTTATGTTAGTAACGACCTACTCTGGACGCAAGTCATCGGTGAATCAGCGCAACAAATAGCAACGCCATTTAAAGTAAGTAGTATTTACCAGTGGTTGTCAGGTGATAAGAATCCTCACGTGTTATTGAATTCGATCATCGACGGACACCATTGGCTCGTCGAATTTGATTTAATTCAACGTGTAGTGACAGCCAAGCTCGATATTGACACGCAGTGGGCACAGCGCGTCGAAGAAGGTCAATATGTTATTAGTGCTCAAGATGGATACTTGAAAAAACTGCAGCTTAGCAATAACGAACTTGCGATTAGCGACATCGATAAAACGCGGCCATTAAAGCTGCAATGGCGTTTTTTTTATCGTGCCGATTACGGTTTGTATTTTCAGGACAAACATCAGAATATCTGGCGCTGGTCTAACGCTGACCTTAGCTTGGAAAAAGTCGGTCATTATGATGAAAAAACCTTGTTGATGACTGATATAGCTCCTCAACAAGGGCGTTTTTTAAGCGATGTGTTTAAGCGTAAAGTTAGAGATTTTGCGTTTATTGATTAAGCGCTATTTGCTCTCAATAATCCGCTGAATATAATCGATTGCTTCTTGGTTGTTTTGAGATTGTGCGAGCATGAGCGCCTTGTTAATGACTTTTTTGTATCGCGCAGGTTGGTTATTCTCTAAATGAACATTAGCTAAAATAGTGCGGTAATAAATATTGTCTGGTTTTAATGTCAGAATATATTCAAGTATTTCTATTTGTGATGTTAACTGACCATGACGGCCATAGTAATCGCTTAAATCGTGGAGCGTATTTATCGGTGATAGCGCATAACCGTATTTTCTTTCTAACGATTTGTAGTAACGATTGACTGCAGGTACACCTTCCTTTGCCATTAATGACAAGTTTTTTGGATTGCGATCTGCGAATACTTGTTCCAATGCCTTAGGTAATAACGCCATCGGAGCAGTGTAATAATTGATGTGACTTTGATTATCTAAATTGAGCATCAATTGAGATTTGGTTTGATGACTAAACGCTGATAATTCTTCAAACTTACTACTATTCTGAATAAAGCTGCCTAAAGAAATATACGCAGAGCGAAACGTTAACTGGTCACTGGTCAATTGCTGTTTCAACCGATCCATCAGATTGCTCTTATCTAATACCCAAGCAGGGTTGATACTAATATAAGCATTAAATAAGTACGGCGCATCAGCTAGGATATTTAATGGTAAATTAGCGTTGGTTGAGTAGCCTTCCAAAATACTAAATGGCAATAATGGATATCGTTCTCTTATTTGAGGCAGTATTTCGCGCTCTAATATCTTTATGGTTAATTTTGTATTAAGTCCCGATGCTTGTACGTCTTTTCCTTGTTGTTCATTGGGGGCGGCGATGTAAGGTAACTGCACGATAATAAGTGGGGGTATGGGGCCAAAACTCACGTGACTCATCCAGTCTACTTGCTCAATCATAGACTTTAAGCGTCTATCACCTGCGGTTGTGTAAAGAGCAATGTAGCGCTGATCATCGTTATCTTTGAAGTTAGCGGGTAAGGTTATCGATACTGAGAGCGGTTGTTTGGTAAATTGACTCTTGATGTTAATTTGGTGAGTCATTTGTTCGTTCGCGTGAGAAAATATGCTCATCCCCAGTAATAGTGCAAATATTAGGGCGTTGCTTGTATTTAAAAACATAGTGATTCCTGTTAAATGAAGATATTTGGAATCTAAGCCATTTGGATTGCTAATAGATTGATTTTTCTATGTGTAAAAGCTGATGTTTTTGTGATGATTAGTTTAAATGGCCATTAAAACTTGATGAAAGACAAAGCGATATTCTTCATATCTAAGCTATGATACATTAGCGCTTATATCCCTTACTTAAATAACATGACACCCTCGAACTTATGCAAACACGCTCTTTGATTCGAATTCTTGGTTTATTAATTACCATATTTAGCACGACCTTGCTTATACCTGCGTTAATTGCGGCGTTGTATGACGACGGTGGTGGTGTTGCATTCGTTCAATCATTCATTGTCTGTGTCATTATCGGTTTATTTTGTTGGTACCCTAACCGAGAACATAAACGCGATTTAAAAGTGCGCGATGGTTTTGTCGTGGTCGTCATGTTTTGGTTAGCGTTAGGCAGTGTAGGTGCTGTTCCATTTGTTCTATCAGACAAACCTGATATGAGTTTGACGGATAGTGTTTTTGAATCTTTTTCTGCTCTGACAACCACTGGCGCCACCGTTATTACTGGGCTTGATAATCTGCCGAAAGCGATATTGTTTTATCGACATTTACTACAATGGTTAGGTGGAATGGGGATAATTGTATTAGCGGTGGCCGTTCTGCCGATGCTTGGTGTCGGTGGCATGCAGCTATACCGAGCCGAGACCCCTGGACCAGTAAAAGATTCGAAAATGACTCCTAGAATTGCCGAAACAGCAAAGGCGTTATGGTATATCTATTTGGCATTAACAACATTGTGCAGCTTAGCTTATTGGGCTGCTGGTATGACGCCATTTGACGCCATTTGTCATAGCTTCTCGACGATTGCAATTGGTGGTTTTTCGACGCATGATGCCAGTATTGGTTATTTTGACTCTTCTCTTATCAATTTGATTTGTGTGATATTTTTATTGATATCAGCGATTAACTTTAGCTTACATTACGCGGCAATCATTCGTCCTAAACAAATGCTCAGATCTTATTTCAAAGATCCGGAAATGCGCTTGTTTTTCTTATTTCAATTAGCGCTTGTTGTTATTGTCTTTAGCGTTTTATATCGTGAAAATATTTATAACTCTGTAGACGAAGCCTTTGATCATGCGTTATTCCAAGCGGTTTCAGTATCTACAACAGCGGGGTTTGGCACGCAAAGCTTTAGTGGTTGGCCGTTATTTTTACCGTTGTTATTAATATTTGCGTCCTTTGTTGGTGGGTGTGCAGGTTCAACCGGTGGTGGCATGAAGGTTATACGTGTTGTCTTGCTATTTTTACAAGGCGCTCGTGAATTAAAACGATTGGTTCATCCTAGAGCTGTTTATGCTATTCGGTTAGGTAACAAAGCATTACCTGATCGAGTGGTCGATGCGGTGTGGGGATTCTTTGCGGCGTACGCATTGGTATTTGTTATCTGCATGCTCGCGTTATTGTTTACAGGGCTTGACGATATTACCGCGTTTAGCGCAACCGCTGCTGCGCTGAACAATCTTGGCCCTGGACTTGGAGAAGTTGCTGCACATTATGGTGATATTAATGATCCTGCAAAATGGATTCTCGTTATCGCTATGTTGTTTGGGCGTTTAGAAATTTTTACCTTGTTAGTATTATTTACACCCGTATTTTGGAAAAACTAATGTCAACGATTGCTCTAATTTATTCAACTCATGATGGCCAAACATTAAAAATATGTCAGCGGTTAGCACAGCGTATGCAGGCTAATGATCAGCAAACATCATTACTTTCATTGGCTGATTGCAGCGCGATAAACTGGCAAGAGTATGATCAAGTTATTCTGGGTGCATCTATTCGTTATGGCCATTTAAATAAAGCGCTGTATCAATTTATAGAAACTAATAAAGAATCGTTGAATCAGATAAATAATGCGTTCTTTTGTGTCAATCTTACCGCTAGAAAGCCAGAAAAAAACACGCCAGAAACTAATGCTTATATGAAGAAGTTTCTGACGTTATCTTCATGGCAACCGCAGAAACTGGCTGTATTTGCTGGTGCGCTACTTTATAGCAAGTACGGATTCTTCGATAAGTTTATGATTCGATTAATAATGAAAATAACAGGCGGAGAAACGGATACCAGTAAGGACATTGAATACACTGATTGGGATAAAGTCGATCAATATGCTGATGAATTGTTGGCGTCTCTAACGTAGTCGCTACGGGAATGAAATTACCGATCTATATTGAGTCACCAGCCCCAAATTTTAAGCGATTTTTTATGCTAGGTGGTGCTTTGTTATTAGCATTGGCCATTGCAGGACAGTTGTTGTGGCCATCGATGGTATTGCAATTCGGTATATTGTGTCTTGCCGCTGTATCGTTAATATCTGTTGGTATTGCTAAACATTTTGAACCGCCAATTAGTGTAAGCTTGACTGAAAATTCCGTACGTTACTTTCATCGATATGGGCAGTGGAAATTAGCGTGGACGAATATTAGCCGTATCCATATTCCCCGTTTTTACCATCAGTTAGAACATCGAGAAATATCTTATATAGGCGTCAAAGTCGATGATTTAGAAGCACTAATTGATAATGTATCACCGCGATTTGCCAGTAGAATTATTCATGAACATCGAGATATCTTAGCCCTTGCTATTTCACAAGGAGATATCAATGCAGCGCAGGCACAAATTAATCTATCGCCATTTAAACTGCCATCTGGATTTCAAATAGCTGGGCCATTGGCTCCATTTTTCCATCAAATGATATTGTTAGAAAAACTGTATGGGGCTCATTTGTTTATTCCATTTAGCGGCTTTACAACGTCTCCGCAAGAGGTTGTTAACCAAATGAATGCTATAAGAAAAATGCGCTAGGTGAGAATAATCGTTCGATGTCACCAATGTGCTTTTTGTCGATTAAAAACAAGATGACGTGATCGCCTGTCTTAATTTCAGTTTTATCGTGAGCAATTAATACATCGTTATCACGGACAATGGCACCAATGGTAGCGCCCGGCGGCAGTTTTATATCCATGATACGACGACCCACAACTTTAGATGTCATCGAATCGCCATTGGCAATCGCTTCAATGGCTTCAGCGGCGCCACGGCGTAACGAATAAACGTTACTGATGTCACCGCGTCTTACATGAGAAAGTAAGGCAGATATGGTGATTTGTTGCGGTGATATGGTGATGTCAATGTTGGTATCTTCCATCAAATCAGCGTAAACGCTGCGTTGAATTAGCACCATGACTTTTTTCGCGCCCATCCGTTTAGCAAGCATCGATGACATGATGTTAGCTTCGTCATCATTAGTTACTGCGATAAAGAGATCTGTTTGCTCAATGTGTTCTTCGCTTAATAGCTCATGATCTGCGCCATCGCCGACAAATACCGTAGCATTAGTCAATTGTTGAGATAAAGCTTCTGCGCGCTTAGGGTTGCGCTCAATGAGTTTAACTTGATGGCTTTGTTCTAACTGTTTGGCAAGGCCCGTACCTATATTGCCACCGCCAACAATCATGACGCGTTTATAATGATTTTCAAGTTTTTGCAGTTCACCCATCACAGCACGAATATGGCCAGTCGCAGCAACAAAGAAAACCTCGTCATCAGCTTCGATAATGGTCGTACCTTGTGGTCGAACAGGACGACCTTGTCTAAATATTGCTGCCACGCGAGCGTCAATATTCGGCATATGCTCACGTAACGCTGATAGTGCATGTCCAACAAGTGGGCCACCATAATAGGCTTTTACAGCAACTAAACTGACTTTCTTATTGGCAAACTGTAAAACTTGTAATGCGCCTGGATAATCTACTAACCGACGAATATAACCGGTTACTAAGGTTTCTGGCGAAATGAGTTCATCGATAACAAAGCCGCCGTGAGGCTGATTTTTGTCTCGTTTCTTATCATCGTTAAAGCACGCTTTTTTTGAGTGGAATAATCGCTTAGCGACGCGTAAATAGTCTTCATTTCGAATGCGAGCTATTTTAGTTGGCACCTTATACAAAGAGTAAGCAACGTGACAGGCACTCATGTTTATCTCATCAGAATTGGTTACTGCAATGACCAAATCAGCATCGTCGGCCCCTGCATCTAGTAATACCTGCGGATGAGAAGCATGGCCGTGAACAGCGCGTAAATCTAATTTATCTTTGAGTTCAGCAAGGGCCGCACGATCACTATCAACAATAGTAATGTCACTGTCTTCACCGACTAAGTTTTCTGCAAGACTACCGCCTACTTGTCCTGCACCTAAGATAATTATTTTCACGCGACTTACCTTTGTTTATCGTTTTTGTAATTTGGCGTAGTAAAAACCATCACTGTCGTTATCGCCAGGTAACAACTGCCATCCTGGATTATCAGATGTATCATTTTGATGTAATGGAATTAATTCAGCATCTTGATGACGTTGTAAGAATTTTGCGACTTGTTGACTATTTTCGTTGGGAAGAATCGAACAAGTTGCATAAACAAGCGTACCGCCAGACTTTAATAGTTTCCAGCTCGCATCGAATATTTGTTGCTGTAATTCGACTAATTGCTCAATATCGCTATCGCGACGTAGCCACTTTATATCTGGATTACGGCGAATTACACCCGTTGCCGAGCAGGGGGCATCTAATAAAATGCGATCAAATTGCTTTTTATCCCACCAATCATCAGGTTGGGTACCGTCTCCGCAAATTAACTCTGCGTTGAGGCCAATACGTGTCAGGTTCTGTTGAACACGATCCAATCGTTTTTCATCACAGTCGAGAGCAACAACCTCAATATCCTTCGTTAATTCAAGGATATGGCACGTTTTACCGCCAGGAGCCGCACAGGCATCTAGAATACGTTCGCCAGGTTGGGCGCCTAGCAGTTCAGCTGCTTGTTGGGCTGCAATATCTTGCACCGAGCAGGCGCCAATTTCAAAATTTGGCAGAGCTGTTACAGGCAATGGTTGCGCTAACAAAATACTGTTGTCACCAATTTTACCTGCTGTTGCTTCGATATCTAATGTCGCTAATTGTGCAAGGTATGCATCACGACTTTGCATGGCGCTGTTGTTACGTAGCCACATCGGCGAGCGTTGGTTATTCGCTTGTAAAACCTGTTGCCACTGTTTCGGGTAGGCAGCTGTTGCACGTTTAATAATCCATTTAGGATGGTTAAACGTGATAGGCCCCTTGGTGGGCATTTTTTTAGCAATATTTTCGTGTTGACGTTGCAGGTTTCTGAGGACACCGTTTACGAGATTTTTAAATTTAGGGCGTTGAATATCTTCAACAGCAGCAACAGTTTCACTAAGCGCTGCATGCGCAGGTACGCGAGTGTGTAACAATTGATAAGCACCGACTAGCAATAGGTGATGAACAATGCGTTGTTTTCCTTTTAATGGTTGATCCATCAAGGTATTAACAAAGTATTCAAGTTGCGTCAGTTCACGCATTACACCGTAAGTAATTTCTTGGAGCAATGCTTTGTTTTTTGGGTTATCAATTGATGATTGCGCGTGAGGTAAGGCGGTGGCAAGAGATTCGCCACGTTCTAGTACTGCTGCTACAGTGTGTGCTGCAAGGGCACGTAAATTCATAGTTGACTGCCTACTTCAAATAATGCTTTGCGACTATTTAAAATGTCGTTAATTGCCATTGCTTTTTTGCCTGGGAATTGCAAATTTAACAACGTGATTGAGCCTTCTGATGTAGCGACGACAATGCCTTTCTTATCTGCGCTAATAATAGTACCCGCGGATGCTGATGTTGGCGTGCTATCACTCGTCGCTTGCCAAACTTTGACATTCATTTCTGCGACTTGAAAGTAAGAGACTGGCCACGGATTAAAAGCCCGAATGCAACGTTCAATGTGCTGAGCGCTGTCATTCCAATCAATTTTAGCTTCATCTTTAGATAGCTTGTGTGCATAGGTTGCTTGTTCATCATTTTGAGCTTCGGCATCGAGTTTATCTTGGCTCAATAAATCAATGGCTTCAACAAGCGCATTTGGTCCAAGCTCCGCTAATCGATTGTATAAGGTTGCACTTGTTTCATCGCTAGCAATATCTAAGCTTGCTTTATATAGCATAGCACCAGTGTCTAAGCCTTTATCCATCTGCATGATGGTGACGCCGCTTTGTGCGTCGCCTGCCCAGATGGCGCGCTGAATTGGTGCTGCGCCGCGCCACTTTGGTAATAATGAGCCATGAACATTGAGACAGCCAAGGCGAGGTGTGTCTAAAACTGCTTGAGGTAGAATTAAACCGTAAGCAACGACAACCATTAAATCTGCATTAAATGCGGCAAGTTCTTGTTGGGTGTCGTTATCGCGCAGTGACTTAGGCTGTATTACTGGTAGGTCATGCTCCAATGCTAAGTGCTTTACAGCACTAGCTTGTAACTTTTTTCCACGACCTGATGGTGTATCTTCTTTGGTGTAAACCGCCACAATCTCGTGTGACGATTCAATTAAAGAAGCAAGGTGCTTGGCAGCAAAATCTGGTGTGCCAGCAAAAATGATTCGCAATGGTTGCAAGCTACTTTCCTTATTTTGCTAGTAATTTAGCTTCTTTTTCTAATTTTTTGGTAATTCGCTGGCGCTTTAGCGGCGATAAGTAATCGACAAATACTTTTCCAAGCAGGTGATCAAGTTCGTGTTGAACACAGATCGCTAGCAACTCACTGGCATCAAATTCAAATTCTTTACCATCACGGTCTAGTGCTTTAACGGTCACTGCTTCGGCTCTTTCAACGCTTGCATAAACGCCAGGAACAGATAAACAGCCTTCTTCGTTCATCATAGACCCTTCGCGCTTAATGATTTCAGGGTTTACCATAATGATTGGCGTGTCTTGATCTTCAGAACAGTCCATAACGACAATGCGTTGGTGAATATCAACTTGAGTGGCGGCTAGGCCAACTCCTTTTTCGTCGTACATGGTTTCTAACATGTCGTCGATAATTTTCTGAGTTTCGCTGGTGACTTCTGCTACAGGTTCTGCAACTGTGCGTAGTCGTTTATCTGGAAATCGTAATACTGTAAGAATGGCCATAATTTTTCTCGTTCAAACTACCAATCTAATGGTAGGTCCGCTATGAATCTGTGATATGTTGTTATTTTAAACATTTCATCAGCGCTTTGACAGTTTTATCTGGTTGAAGTGACTGGATTTTGAGATCATTGTTGCAATATTATTTCTTGATTGATTAAATCAAGATACTTTTAATTTTTTTATGACGATTTACGCAAGGATTTAGCTATGTGGCGAGTATTGATTTTATGCATTTTTACCTTGGTTGCTCATCAAGTCATTGCAGATGAATTAAAGGTGAAATCTGATTCGCCTAAACGCTATGTGGTCGTTAAAGGAGATACTTTATGGGATATCTCAAGTAAGTTTTTGTCGACGCCTTGGCGCTGGCCAGAGCTTTGGGGGATGAATAAGCAAATTGCAGATCCTCATTGGATTTACCCAGGCGACGTATTGAATCTAGTGATGGTCGATGGAAAGCCACGTATTGTTATTGAACGCGGTAAACCAGCCCTTAAAATGACGCGTCATGGCCGTAAATCACGCAAGGTTAACCCGATACCAACAATTCCGTTATCAGATATAAAACAACATCTTACAGAGCATCAAATTGTAACGCTCGATGAGTACGATGGGCTTGCAGTACTAGTCGGTTCAGAACGCGATACTGTTTTTTATAAACAAACCGATATTGTTTTTGTGAATCAAAAACTTGTTAAAGGCAATAAATACGGCATCTATTCTAGAGGCCGTGTTTTTTCATCGCCTAAAACGAATCAAACCTTAGGCTTAGAGCTGAATTTAATTGCAACTGGTGAGGCAACTGAGTCTGCTGATATTAGTCAATTGAGATTAGAAAGTGTCAAATCACAAGTCAATACTGGGGCAGTTATTATGCCATTGCCTCCAGAAGACCTACCTACTTATTTTTTGCCGCAAGCAGCGTCTGATAATGTGGCCTCTGAAATCATCGGGTCAGCGAAAATGTATCGTGAGTCTGGTCTAAACGATGTTGTAGTTATTGATGGTGGCAGTGAGCAAGGCATCAAACAGGGCAATGTATTTAGTGTTTTCCAACCGGGTAAAATTCAATTTGTAGATTCTGATGGTTCAGTACGAGATCCTAACAACTTTCGTTCATATGACCGTATTAAGACGTATTTTGTTGATGACGAAACACAAAAGTTGCCCAACGTTTATCGTGGAAAAATAATGGTTTTCAGAAGCTTTTCAAATTTGAGCTATGCTTTAATTATCGATATTAAACGTCCAGTTAGATTAGGTGATGAGTTAATTAACCCTTAGGTATTAATTGTTCATTCTCCTTTTAGGCGTGATTAGGAGAATGAATGCAACGTTTACATCAGGTCCTCACGTTAGATTTGTTGCCGCAATTAGGTGTTTACCGCCTATTGCAGCGTTTGAGTGGACTCGATGCATTTCAATTATTTAACTTAACAGGCCCTCAACTTAAAGCGCTTGGATTTAGTACTTCACAGATTTCATTAATTCAACATCCTCCTATCGATAAGCTTACAGCCATAGAGCATTGGTTGGCGCAGCAACCTAATCGATATGTGATGAGTTATTTTGATGATCATTATCCGCCATTACTAAAAGAAATCTCTTCCCCGCCTTTGTTGCTTTTTTGCCAAGGGAATATCGGTTTAATGCATTCGCCGCAAGTGGCAATGGTCGGAAGTCGAGCAGCAACTGTATCAGGCAAAGAAACTGCAAAACGGTTAGCCTATGAATTAGCTGCTCATGGAATTTGTGTTACTAGTGGGTTAGCGGCTGGAATTGATAGCTGCGCTCATCGAGGTGCACTAAATGCACAGGGGCCGACCATTGCAGTGATGGGCTGCGGATTAAACACTATCTATCCTAAATCTAATGTGTCTTTGGCGAGTGAAATTATTAACCATGGGTTATTGATATCGGAGTTTTGGCCAGATGTCACACCTAAAGCATCACAATTTCCCAGACGAAACCGCATTGTTAGTGGTTTATCTTTAGGGGTTGTTGTCGTTGAAGCGGCTGATAAAAGTGGTTCTCTCATCACGGCTCGTCTTGCGGCCGAGCAAAATAGAGAGGTATTTGCTGTACCTGGTTCTGTTAACAATCCGAAAGTGGCAGGTTGCCACAAATTAATTAATCAAGGAGCTAAACTTATTACTAGTGTGGCCGATATTTTAGAAGAGCTTACTCACTACAATCTCGTTCGAGGTGTAGAAAATACTGAGGAAGGCTCACAAGACAACATTCTCACGTGTTCAGATCCGGAATCTTCTGTTGATCCTGTATTAATTAATATAGGTTTTGATACAACAGCAGTTGATGTTATTGCACATCGATGTAATTTAACGATTGAACAAGTGCTCGAGCGCCTTTTGATGCTTGAATTGTCCGGCCATGTTAGTTCTCAACCTGGTGGTTATATTCGTATTAAGGGGGCTATTTAATGTTTGAATGTCTTATGTATTTATTTGAAAACTATAATCATAGTGAGATGGACGTGATGATGGAAAACAAAATCCTGACTGATGAGTTATCAGAAGCTGGCTTTCAAAAAGATGCTGTATTTAAAGCATTGGCGTGGATTGAAGGCTTAGCCGATATGCAAAATCGTTTAGATTACTCAGCACAATCGCAACAACCTGTGCAATCTGTTCGTGTTTTTACGTCTAATGAATGTGTGCAATTAGATAAAGAATGTCGTGGCTTTGTTTATTTTCTTGAAACTATCGGTGTATTGAATCCTGAAACTCGCGAAATGGTCATTGACCGAGCAACACAGATTGAAAGTAAATCCTTTTCCGTTGATGATCTTAAGTGGGTTGTACTCATGGTGTTATTTAATTTGCCTGATCAACAGGCTGCCTTTACTCAATTGGAAGGGTTAATGTTTGATGAAGGTGGCGGGACCATGCATTAACTAGTAATTAGTATCAAATATTAGAACCGCTAACTTAGCGGTTTTTTTAGCTTTGTTGTACTTTGTTATAACTAATAAGTTAAAAACTGTTGTTTGTTATTCCAAATAAGTATACTTTTGTTGGTATTACGATGATCGGGTAATAAACAATGAGTAATTTAATTCAACAAATAGCAAGTAAAAGCGTGTTCGCCAGAGGCGAAGTTGCTTTGGTTGGGGCGGGCCCAGGTGATCCCGAGTTGTTAACTATTAAGGCGTTACGTTTTATTGAACAAGCTGATGTTGCTGTTTATGATCGCTTAGTTAGCCCGGAAATCATGTCATTGCTCAGCGACGACTGTGAATTAATTTATGTTGGTAAAAAACAAGCCGATCATCGTTTAACTCAAGATAAAATTAATGAATTACTAGCAGAACAAGCCAAGTTAGGTAAACGTGTTTTACGTCTTAAAGGTGGCGATCCCTTTATATTTGGTCGTGGTGGTGAAGAAGCGCTTCATTTATTGGCTCAAGGAGTCAGCTGTCATGTGGCACCGGGAATGACTGCTGCTTCATCCTGTGCAGCCTATGCTGGCATACCGCTAACTCATCGTGGTGTTGCACAAGGCTGTAGTTTTATTACGGGTCATCTGCAGACCGAGGGTCGCTTGGATTTACCATGGCCTGCGTTGAGTATTGATTCGCAAACTATTGTTTTTTATATGGGTATTAATACGTTAGAAACAATCAAGCAGCAGCTGATAGCTCATGGGCGTAGCCCTGATACGCCTGCTGCAATTATTGAGAAAGGAACGCGCCCCGAGCAAAAAACAATTCGTGGGACCTTAACGTCATTACCTGAGTTAGTTAAGCAACACGATATAAAGCCGCCTTCATTAATTATTATTGGTCAGGTGGTTAATCAGTTTGACGAGCAGAATTTAAATAATAACGGCTATTTTCAAGCCATAGAGTCCGAAGATGCAGTATTTTCCGATTTTCGTCGATACACAGCAGCTTAATGTTTTAGTGGTTGGCGGTGGCGAAGTTGCCACCCGAAAAGTAGAGCTTCTACTTAAGAGTCATGCCTGTATAACTGTGGTAGCTCCTGATTTATCTCATGATATTCAGACACTTGTCAATGAAGGACGTGTCGAGCATATCGATGGTCTTTATCATGAATCTATGTTGGCGGGTCGTCGGCTTGTTTTTGTTGCAACCGCTAATAATGAACTAAATGCTCAAATTAGTACGCAAGCCAAAGCACGTAACATTTTTGCCAATGTTGTTGATTCACAAGCGCTATGTCATTTCATTACCCCGTCTATTATCGACCGTTCTCCGATGGTTTTTGCCATAAGTAGCGAAGGCGCTGCACCAGTACTGGTGCGTTATTGGCGTGAGCGATTAGAAAGTATCATTCCATTGGTGCTGGGTAAGGTTGCAAGCTTTTCTGGTGCCAAGCGTCAAACAATCAAAGACAGATTTAGTGATGGTAATCAGCGACGTCGCTTTTGGGAGCGTTTTTTTTCGTCGGGTGACAGTGATAATGTGTCAAAGTTAGACGGGCTATTTGAACGATTGCTAAATAAAGAACAACAGGTCGATGGTGTGGACGGTGAGCTTTATATGATACAAACAACTGATGCACAAATGTTATCTCTGGCAGCTCTGCGTCATATGCAGCAATCTGATATTGCGTTAGTTGATGATAATATTGATGACCAAATTATTGAGCTAGTTCGGCGAGATGCGAATATTTCAAAATTAAATCAATTAGATAGATTAAATCAGATCGAACGATTATTAAAAGATAATCAACGGGTGTGTATCTTAACTAATGAACCCTTGGCGGAATGGCAAGGTGTTTATCAACAATTTTCTGAAGGTTTCACGGTGCGTCAGTTTAATTCTGCGCTATCAATTAACGAGTGATAGCGCTAGAGTAAGCTCATTATTAGTTTGAGCTTATTGAATTGTTATGAATATTTGGGTCGATGCCGACGCTTGTCCTGTTGTTATTAAAGAAATCTTATATCGCGCGGCTCATCGCGCCAAAATTTCCATGACGTTGGTGGCTAATCATGCACTGACAACGCCTCCTTCCCCCTATATTAAAACACAAGTCGTGTTGAGCGGATTTGATGTCGCTGATGATGAAATTGTTAAACAAGTTGAGCCTAACGATTTAGTGATTACTAGTGATATTCCACTCGCTGATGAAGTCATCACTAAGAAAGCGAAAGCATTGAGTCCGCGTGGTGAGCTGTATACCAAGGCTAATATTAAAGCGAGATTAAATATTCGTGATTTTATGGATACTATGCGGGCTAGTGGTGTTCATACCGGGGGGCAAGCTCCGTTAAGTCAAACCGATCGCCAAAACTTCGCGAATCATCTCGATTCTATTATCCGCAAGGCACAGTCTTAAATGACGTCTCCAATAAAAGTAGCATTGATCACCGGTGCTAGTCGTGGCATTGGCGCTGCAACAGCTCGAATATTAGCGCATAAAGGTTACCGAATTTGCATTAATTACCGTGATAATCATCAAGCGGCAATAGAGCTACAACAAGAATTATTGGCAATATGTGAGCATGTGATAATCAAACAGGCAGATATTGCAAAAGAATCTGACGTTATTGAACTCTTTGAGTGCATTGATGAAGAACTAGGAACCATCACCGCGTTAGTGAATAACGCTGGTATTTTGAAACAACAGTGCCGCCTGCAAGACCTAACAGCTGAGCGAATTAATGAGATTTTTCAGACTAATGTCACTGGTAGTTTTTTATGTGCTCGTGAAGCCGTGAAAAGAATGTCGACAGGGCTAGGTGGTCAAGGTGGTGCAATAGTTAATGTTAGCTCCGCAGCGTCATACACTGGCGCGCCACGTGAATATGTCGACTATGCAGCCTCTAAAGGTGCGATGGACAGTATGACGAAGGGGTTGTCATTAGAAGTCGCCGCTGAAGGCATTCGGGTTAATAGTGTACGGCCTGGCTGTATTTATACAGGCATGCACGCTGATGGTGGTGAAGCAGGTCGAGTGGATAGACTTGCGCCATTAATTCCGATGCAGCGTGGCGGGCAGCCAGAAGAGGTGGCTAACGCTATTGCATGGTTATTATCTGACGAAGCATCATATGCGACAGGCACTTTTATCGACCTTGCTGGTGGCCGATAAAAGTCATTTCAGCCTATTATTTAGATAGTGTTTCAATAAACTTATTAGATTCGGCAATTGATTGATTCACTTCTTTAATCAAAACCGCAATCTCTTGTTTTAGTTGTTTAAATTCAACTTCTATTGCATTCACTGCATTGGCGTTTAAGTTATGTTTTAAATAGAGAACATTATCATTTAATGCCGCTAAAACTGGGTCCATTTTCTTTTCTGATTGATGCATACTTCGCAGCATTCTGGCGTAAAGTCGTTTGGTATCATTTAGCTGTTTTGAGCTGTTTCGTTTAAATGTTGCGTTGCTATATTGGTTTATTTCATCTTCCCATTCACTAAATAGTGCTTGGGCAACTGATTCAACATTGTCGATACGTTTTGATACGAGCTCTTTGGCTTCAGTGCTAGCAGCGTATTGGTCGTTAAGATTGTTATAGATAGTTTCTAGTTCGCCACCATTAAAATTAATGAGTGCCGACAATTCTTCTAATGCAGAATTAAACTGCTGCTGAGCTTCGTTTTGTGCATCACGTGTGTCTTCTACGCGATCGACTAAAATATCACGCTTGTGAATGCCGACTTTTTCCATCGCGCCGTAATACGCACTTTGGCATCCGACTAAGGCAACAAGTGTTAGGGCAAATAAAAAGTTTCTTTTCATTATTATATCCTTATCAATCTATTTGAAATCGTGCAATTTCAAGTGGTTTGGTTATTATTGTATCTATACATTGTTGTGCAAAGGTCTGCCAAGTGAAAAATAGGTTTTCAGTCGAAAATATCAAATCCATCATCGCTACTATTCCGGCATTAGTGGTACATGTTTTTTATCGTGCAAAACAAAATAGATTACGCATGGTAGCTGGCTACCTCGCGTATGTGTCACTGTTGTCTATAGTACCATTGGTCACGGTGATATTTTCAGTTTTATCTGCGTTTCCAGTATTTAAATCGATGCGGACTCAAATCGAAAATTATGTGTATGGCAATTTCATTCCAGCGTCTGGTGATGTCGTGCAGCAAACGATTGGCGAATTTGTTGACAATGCGTCCAAAGGTGGTGCGATTGGTATTGGCGCACTAGTTATTTTTGCGTTAATGCTGATTTCTAATATTGATAAAGTATTAAATCAGATTTGGAAAAGTCCTAAAAAGCGCCCGTTGATTATTTCTTTTTCGATCTATTGGATGGTGATTACGCTAGGCCCATTATTTGTTGGCGCTAGTATTGCTATTAGTTCATATGTGATTTCACTAGGTGGACTGCAAGAAGGGGTGTTTAGTGGCGTAGTGGAGTTCTTTTTGCGCTGGTTACCACTATTTTTCTCTGTATTGGCATTCTTAATGATGTATTTGATGGTGCCGAATGTTCGCGTTAAGGTGAGAGATGCGCTTATTGGGGCAGTGATCGCTGCGATATTATTTGAGTTAACCAAGAAAGGTTTTGCTATTTATATTAGTAATTTCCCTTCATACCAAGCGATTTATGGCGCATTGGCAGCGATTCCTATTTTATTCGTGTGGGTTTACTTGTCTTGGATTGTTGTTCTTATTGGCGCTGAAATCACAGCAGGATTACCAGAGTTTTATGCACCTAAAGATACTGATGAGCAAGTAGAGAAACCTAATGAGGAGTTAACAGATGAACGTGTTATTTCCGGAGATAAAACCGTTTAAAGAACAGACATTATCGGTTAGTGCTATCCATACATTGAGTATTGCACAATACGGTAACCCCGACGGGATCCCTGTGGTCATTTTACATGGTGGCCCCGGCGGTGGGAGAAGTCCTCGCTTGACTCAATTTTTTGATCCTAAGCATTATCACATGGTGACTTTTGATCAGCGTGGTTGTGGTCTATCAACGCCGTATGGCGAACTACGAGATAATAACGCACAGGCACTAATTGATGATATTGATTCTATTCGGCAATTATTGGGAATAGACCAGTGGCTTGTTTGTGGCGGCTCTTGGGGGGCGCAACTTGGTTTGAGATATGGCTTTAGGTATGCAAAAAATGTTTTTGGTTTTATTCTACGTAGCCCATTTTTAGGACGCCGACAAGATTTACAATGGCGTTTTTCGCCTCATGGAGGAGCGGCACAAATATTTCCTGACCATTATGCGGAATTTAGTGCACGATTAGAGCAATCTGATACTTTAGAGCCTGTGTTAGCTTATTGTAATACCTTTCAACACGGTAGCGAATTCGAGCAACTTGCTGCCGCGCAACAATGGTCAATTTGGAAAGGCAGTTTGTCTCATTTAGTGCCGCCTAAGGTAGCGAAAGAACGCTTTGGACTTGGCAAGGAATCACTTGCATTAGCGCGCATCGAAAGTTACTTCTATAAAAATAAATGCTTTATGCCTGACAATCATATCATTGATAATATAGATAAAATAAAGCATCTAAACTGTATTTTGATTCATGGTCGTTATGACATGGTGTGCAAATTGGAAGGGTCACAAATGCTGGCACAACAGTGGCCTAATTGTCAGTTACAAATCGTACCCGGCGCTGGGCACTCTAGTAGCGAAATTGGCGTTATCGATGCATTGATTCAAGGTTCTAATAATATGGCAAATTGGTTAAGTAAGAGAGTTTAAGTAGTAATATGATTGCGCTAATTCAACGAGTAAAACAAGCAAAAGTAGAAGTCGATAATCAATCGATTGGTGAAATTCAGCAAGGCTTATTGGTGTTATTGGGGGTAGAAAGAGATGACACGCCTGCATTAGCTGATAAATTATTAAAAAAAGTGGTGAGCTATCGTGTTTTTAGCGATGTAGAAGATAAGATGAATTTAAGTCTTAAAGATATCGGTGGGGAGCTACTGGTGGTATCTCAATTCACTTTAGCAGCTGACACGAGTAAAGGGCTGCGACCTGGCTTTTCTGCCGCTGCGACACCAAGTGATGCAAAGTCGTTGTATGAATATTTTGTAGCGCAGAGTAAAGCAATGAATATTGATACTCAAACCGGAGAATTTGGTGCCGATATGCAAGTCTCTTTAGTTAACGATGGGCCCGTTACTTTTTCTCTAAAGGTTTAATTTAATGAAAATAAATTGGAATGTTCTGTCTTGTGATAACTTGAGATTATGTCAGTTTATGGCGAATTATGAGTTACGCCAGCAAGATTATATGGTGGCATTCGACGGTGATCATATTCTGGGTGCGGGATTATTAAATGACGACGGTAATGTTGCTCATGTTGATGTAGTGGTGGCGCCTGAGTATCGAGGGCAAGGCCTAGGAAAACAGATCGTTTCACGTTTGATTGAATCAGCAAAAGCCAGCAATGTGGAACGTCTCACTAGCCATGGCGACTTTGGTTTTTGGCAATCGCTTGGCTTTGAAAAGCTTGGCAATGGCGATTATTGTTTGTTATTGCCAGCAGCAAAACAACGATTGGTAGAGACTTGGCATCAAGGTATTCCGGTGACTGAATTCTTAGGATTAGATATTACCTATAATGATGCATCGCGTGTCGAAACCTGTGCTGATATGGAAAAAAGCATTAATGTACACCAAAGTATGTTTGCTGGTGCCATATACTCACAAGCCGTTTTAACTGGTTGGGGGTTGATTCATTTACGCGCTCAACAGGCTGGTGTCAACGGTTCCATCGTGTTAGCGTCTGGTGATATTAAGTATCGAAAACCGATTACAGAATCACCACGAGGTGTTGTGGAAGAAGCAATATCCTTGATTGATTTTTCAGAACTCGAACAAGGCAACAAGTTCCGCATTGAGCTTAAAGTAAACATGTTTCAAGGTGATAGCGAAGAAGCTAGCGCCCAATTTATTGGACGCTACGTAATTCTTCCTTAATCTTGAGCTTTATCTTCTAGCTGCTCTAAAGCACCTTGAATTTGTTGTAATTTAGGGCGCAGCTTGGTGATATTATCTGGACCCATTCTCAACATGAGTTTTTGAATATCGGATAAACCTTCTAGTTGAGGATCTGCGTATTTGTACATCGCCGATGGTGCAACAACCTTAATTGGATTTCTTATAACTGGCGCTTGCAACATTTCAGCCAGTGCTTGATTTAAGGTGCTAATGAAGGCTCCTTCGTCATAGCCTAATTCCATATACGCTTCATCAATGAGTGGTGCCATGAACACTAAGGCGTTTATCGCCATATCAACATTGAGAGAATTGATGGTGTCGACATACGGCGTATAACGTTCATAGCTTTGAGGGTCGACGTACATCTCTTGGTCAATTTCATTGACTGAAAACTTAGCCTTGGGTGAAAAAATTGGACTAAACTTAGTCGCAAGATCTCCACGCGATGCATTGTCTACAAAAGTAACGAAGTTTCTTATTAAGTCTTTATTATTTATATGGTTAGTTGCCGTTGGCAACCAAGAAAGTTCCTTTGCCTTATCAATAGCTAGTGTATCTGATGCATCCAGTTTAGGAAGCGGCTCTGGTTCTGGCTCTTGAACAACTTCAGGTTCTATGATTTCTGTTGCCACCGCTTCTGGGGCTACAGTTTTTTCCTCAATAACTTTTATCGGTTCAACGATTGGGCCGGCGGTTGGTTCAACTGTAGAGTCTGATGCTGGAGTTACTTTGGGTTCTACAATCTCAATTGGTGTTGGTGGCTGCGGTGTTTCGTCATTGAGAATAATAATACCAGCAACCGCTGACACTAAAACTAATGCGCCAATCGCATATACTTTCATCGGGGCTTTCGTTTCTGTTGAGCGTTGATTTTCTTGCATATATAAATCCTCTTTACGCTTGGCTAAAGTGACTTTTATTCCCAAGCCAGCGTTTTACAATGGGGCCAACCCATTGTGGGTAATGAATAATTAACTGATTAGCTAAGTAGCCAACCTGTGGTACTAATTGCTGATCTCTAACTAAATCAGCAATTTTTAAATCTGCTAAGCCGGTTTGCTTGGTACCTAATACTTCGCCGGGGCCACGAATTTCCAGATCCTTTTGTGCAATCACAAAACCGTCATTAGTTTCTCTTAGCACGCCTAATCGTTTGTTCGCGGTATAAGATAATGGTGTTTTGTATAGCAACACGCAATGGCTTTCAACGCTGCCACGACCGACACGTCCGCGTAACTGATGAAGTTGAGCTAAGCCAAGGCGTTCTGGGTTTTCAATAATCATTAAACTTGCATTAGGGACGTCAACACCGACTTCAATGACAGTTGTAGCAACTAGAAGATGAATGTCGCCTTGCTTAAATGACTCCATCACCATTTGTTTTTCTTTGGCACTCATACGGCCATGAACTAAACCTACTTTTAAGTCTGTTAATAACGCCGTTAGTTCCGTTGCAGTTTGCTCTGCTGCTTGACATTGCAATACTTCAGATTCATCAATCAGGGTACAAACCCAATAACTTTGACGGCCATTTAGACAAGCACTTTTTACACGCTCAATAACTTCATCGCGTCTCGTATCGCCAATGGCCACAGTTTTTACAGGAGTTCTGCCTGGCGGGAGTTCATCGATGATTGACGTGTCTAGATCAGCGTAAGCTGTCATTGCTAGCGTGCGAGGTATCGGGGTCGCTGTCATAACAAGTTGATGAGGATAGCAATTGTTATGTAATCCTTTTTCACGTAATGCGAGACGTTGTTGGACACCAAATCGGTGTTGTTCATCAATAATAACTAAGGCGAGATTGTGATAATTGACGTCTGGCTGAAAAACAGCATGGGTTCCGACGATCATATTCACAGTACCATCAGCGATTTCCTGCATTGTTTTCTCGCGCTTCTTTCCTTTTAGTTTTCCCGCTAACCAACCTACTTTAAGTCCTAAAGGGGCTAACCAGTGCTCGAAGTTAATGGCATGTTGCTCAGCTAATAACTCCGTGGGCGCCATTAATACGACTTGGTGGCCTTGGGACAATGGGCCAAGAGATGCCAAGGCTGCAACAAGCGTTTTCCCTGAACCAACGTCCCCTTGTACCAATCGCATCATTGGTTGTTCTAACGTCATGTCTTGTTTTATTTCACCAATGACTCGTTGTTGTGCATTTGTCGGAGAAAATGGCAGTGAAGATAATAATTTTTTTTCAAGCGCGTTAATTGGATTTATGATGATCGATTTTAAGTTTTGCGTTTGTTGCTTAGCTTGTAGCATCGATAAGTTATGAGCAATGAGTTCTTCGAGTGCTAAACGTTGCTGCATTGGATGCTGACCTATAGTCAATAACTCTACATCTGCTTCTGGTGGCGGCTGATGTATATATAAAAGTGCTTCTTTTAATGTTGACTGTTGCGCATAGAGATTTGGCGGCAAAAGGTCGGTTATTTCAAAGCGCTGCAGATAATCGACTGCTTGTTGTGCAATATTGCGCATAGTGATCTGCTTAACGCCATCGGTGGTGGGGTAAACAGCAGTGAGTGATTCTTGCGTTTCAATCTGACTATATTCGTCAACAAACTTGTATTCGGGATGCACAATTTCAATACCACGGCTACCGCGTTTTATCTCGCCAAAACAACGTATTTTTCGTCCAGCCTGTAATGCATTTCTTTGACTTGCAGCAAAATTGAAAAATAGTAATGAAGCACGTCCAAAATCATCACTCACATGACATATCAGCATACGTCGGCGACCGCTGGTTATCTCACTATGTTCGATTGTTGCAATAAAACTGACATGATCACCAGGTACTAGCTGATTGAGAAAATAAAGCTTGGTGCGATCTTCGTATCGACTGGGTAAATGAAACAGCATGTCTTCTATTGTTCTTAAATCTATTTTTTCGAGACGTTGCGCCATTTTCTCACCAACGCCTTTGAGATCGGTGAGAGGGGAAGTAAGCATGCTGGTGCGATGTAACATTGATTTCTTAGTCGAGCTTAGTGTTGTTTGACAATATACGCCGTGTGACTAAATCGCAAGTGCTAGCTGTGACAAAATATTACACTGAGTCACGCAAAATCAGGAAACCATGGCGTTAACAAATAATTAACAATGATTGAGGTTAGATACTTGTCACTAGTGACAGATTATTGATATGTGAACTAGCCCTTGAAAAGTAGGTTGTTTTTTATTCTACCTGAATGTCTGTGTGATGCCTGTCACGCATTTGGTATGTTGCAATATTGTAATAATTATCGCTTGGTTTTGATAATGCTATTTAATTCAAACCTTTATATTTAAATAAATCACTTGTGGTTCTTTTGTACTGATTTTGGTCTGTGGACAATGCTTTTGGACTTAGGTTAAATGCCTGAAAATTGGGAAATTAAGAAAAGTTAATTTTTCTTCTGACGTTTTATTGCTCAGTAGCTGAGCTAGCATCAGTGCCAATTTTACAAACGCGTTTAACGCTTTATAAAAAATCATGGAATCCAATGATGAAAATAACTAACAAGCTACAATTAAGTGCATTAGTTTTAGCACTTGGCGTATCAACTGCCGCAAATGCAGATTTGATTATTACTGAGTATGTTGAGGGTGGTAGTAATAATAAAGCTGTCGAATTAACTAACCGTGGTTCAGAAGCATTAGATTTAACAGGGTATGTTTTAAATCTTCATTCTAACGGCGGAACAGATGCTCGTAATCCACAAGCATTAACAGGGGAATTAGCAGCTGGCGCCAGCTTAGTTCTCTATAATAGCCGAGCAACCGATTCATTTAAAAAGCCTGCACCACAAGGCATTGAATCTTCAGTGACCTTTTTCAATGGCGATGATGCATTAACACTGACCTTAAATGGTGTCGTTGTTGATAGCTTTGGTCAAGTAGGTACAGATCCTGGCTCGTCTTGGACTGGTGCAAATGGCTTTGATACGAAAGATAGAACCTTAAGACGTCTTGAAAGTGTCGTCACAGGCGATGTAATCGTTGATGATGCATTCCCTGCTGTAGAGTCGCAATGGCAAACATTCGATAAAGACACTGCAAGTGGCTTAGGCTGTGATGGTGTTGAAGCTTGTGACGGCAGTGTTACTCCACCAGTTGACCCAATCGATCCAGTTGAGCCAACTCCCCCATCAGAATTACCAACAGCCGAATCGCCACTAATATTTTCTGAATACGTTGAAGGTGGTAGCTTCAATAAAGCGATTGAGATCGCGAATACTGCGGCGACAGAATTAGATCTTGCAGGCTATTCAGTAGCGATGTATTCAAATGGCGCAACTGATGCTAAATACACACTTGATCTATCTGGTGCATTAGGTGCTCAAGGCACTTTAGTTATCTACAACAAAGGTGCAGTAAACGCATTTAAAATTGCTGATGGTATTGAATCAAACGTTACGGCCTTTAATGGTGATGACACTATTTTGTTACTATTAAATGGCGCAGTGGTTGACAGTTTTGGTCAATACGGTAGCGATCCTGGTACGTCATGGTCAAATGGCGATTTCAATAGTAAAGATAAAACACTTCGTCGTAAGAGCAGTGTTGTTGCTGGTGATAAAATCGTTGGTGATGAATACCCAGGCGTTGGTGTAAGTGAGTGGATTGTTTTACCAAAAGATACTAGCGATGGCCTAGGCTGTTTTGGTGATCAAATATGTCCTGACGTTGAGCGTGTTCCAGAAGTTCAACCAAATGATGACGAATGCACTAACTGTCCAACGGTCGCTAAAATTGCTGATCGTGCAACGTACAATGAAAACGTTTATTACGCTAATGCATTAGTGGCTTCTGATGAAGAACTACGTGGTGCTATTAACCAAGATATCACTAAAAATCAGAAAAAATTAACTTACAGTGAAGTTTGGACCGTCGTTACACATTCAGATGAAGATCCAAGTGATGCTGGTAAAGTTATTGAAATTTACACGGGTCGCTCAATTGGTAAAGGCTTAAATGCAGGAAAAATCGGTAACAGTGGTGACGCTTGGAACCGTGAACATGTTTGGGCTAAGAGCCATGGTTTCCCAGACCAAGGTCAATTTGCATACACCGACGCACATCATCTACGTCCTGCTGACGCATCAGTAAACTCTGAGCGTAGTAATTTAGATTTCGATAATGGCGGTACGCCAATTACTGAAGCGCCTGAAAACGCAAAAGATGGCGATTCATTTGAACCTCGTGACACCATGAAAGGTGATGTAGCACGTATGCTGTTTTACATGGATGTACGTTACGAAGGTGCGGCGTCAGACAACACACCAGATCTTGTATTAGTCGATCGCGTTGGTACTGAAAATGGTTCTCCTGAATTAGGTAAGCTGTGTACGCTTTATGCTTGGCACCAAGCTGATCCGGTAAGTGATTGGGAGCGTAATCGTAATAATGTTGTATTCGAATTCCAAGGTAACCGTAACCCGTTTATCGATCGTCCTGAATGGGTTCAACAAATCTTTGGCGCTTCTTGTGGTGATGCACCAATCGTAAATACAGCACCAACTTTAGATATTCCAACAGTTGATGCTGTGACTGAAGGCGAGTCAGTATCTGTGACTGCAACAGCAGTTGATGCTGAAGGTGATGAACTAACTTACCTTTGGACGCAAACGACTGGTCCCGCTGTAGAGTTTGACGCGACGAGTGCAACATTAAGCTTCACGGCTCCGGAAGTTGACGAAGATACAACAGTAGCGTTCATGCTAGCTGTATCTGATGGTGAATTCTCAGTTGAAAGTGACGTTTCTATTGCTGTTGAAGCTAAACCAGCGCCAATTCATCCAGCTGTTGCAGCGGCAATTGCTTATATCAAGCGTATTTTAGCGTACTTTGCTTGGTTGCAGTCTCTGTTCTCTAAATTTTGGTTCTAGCAACCATTGATCCTAAAAGCCTAACTTATTTAATTAGTTAGGCTTTTTTATTTCATTGAAATTAGAAGTATTTCCGTAGTTCTGATTTTGTATTGGCGCGTTTGCGTCTTTAATCATGGAAAAATCATGAAAATAACTAAAACAATAAAGTTAAGCGCATTAACTTGTGCTCTCGGGATGTCGAGCATCGCTCATGCCGATTTAATTATCACAGAGTACATCGAAGGGGGCGGTAACAATAAAGTTGTTGAGCTGACTAACCGCGGTGGTGCAACTTTAGATCTTACAGGCTACGTGTTAAATCTACATTCTAATGGTGCTGTTGAAGCGAAAAACCCACAGGCTCTGACTGGTTCATTAGACGCAGGAAAAAGCCTTGTTATTTATAACAAAGATGCGACTGATGCATTTAAAAAACCTGCACCGCAAGGTATCGAGTCTACAGTAACTTGGTTTAATGGCGATGATGCATTGACATTAACGTTAAACGGCGTGGTTGTTGATAGCTTTGGTCAAGTGGGTAATGATCCTGGTTCATCTTGGAATGGCGAAAATGGTTTTGCAACTAAAGATAAAACTCTACGTCGCTTAGAAAACGTTACCACGGGCGATAGCGTTGTCGATGACGCTTTTCCTGGTGACACTGTACAGTGGCAAGTATTTGATAAAGACACCTCTGACGGCCTTGGTTGTGATGGTGTTTCAGCTTGTGATGGGAGTACTTCTCCAACTCCAACTCCAACTCCAACTCCAACTCCTGTAGAAAATCTTCCTACAGCTGAGTCTCCTTTAATTTTCTCTGAGTATGTTGAAGGTGGGGGTAACAACAAGGCAATTGAAATTGCTAACACATCAGATGTTGCTGTTAATTTGACGGGGTATAAAGTATCTATTCATTCAAATGGAGCTGGATTTAATGACGCAGGTTCTACATATGAATTGACTGGTTCGTTAGAGCCCAAAGCAACATTCGTTCTTTATAACACTGGTGCTGACCGTGAGTTTCAAATCCTTAATGGTGCAGAATCTAGAGTTACTTGGTTTAATGGTGATGATGCACTGCTACTGACATTAAACGATGAGATTGTAGATAGTTTCGGTCAGTTAGGAACAGATCCTGGTGACTCTTGGAGCAATGGTGATTTCAATTCAAAAGATAAAACCCTGCGTCGCAAAAATACGGTAACTGCTGGCGATAAGATTCCAGGTGATGAGTATCCGGGAGCTGGCGTTAGTGAATGGATTGTATTAGATAAAGATACTAGTAATGGTCTAGGTTGTATTGGTGAAGGTGAGTGTACTGGTGTTGAATTAATACCAGAGCCGACAGCTGACGAATGTACCAACTGTCCTGATCTTGCCAAAGTGACTAAGCAAGAAGATTACAAAGAAAACACTTATTATGCGAATGCATTAACTGCTGCAAGTGGTGAACTGCGCGCTGCAATCAATACCGATATTAGTAAAAACCATAAGAAACTAACGTACAGTGAAGTGTGGACTGTTGTTACGCATTCTGACCAAGATCCGACTGATGACGGCAAAGTAGCCCTAATCTATAAAGGTACATCTATTGGTAAAGGGTTAAATGCAGGCCTAAAAGGTAATGGCGGTGACAATTGGAACCGTGAGCATGTTTGGGCGAAGAGTCATGGATTCCCTGAGCAAAATCAATATGCTTATACTGATGCACATCACTTACGTCCAGCAGACGCTTCTATTAATTCAGCTCGAAGTAATTTAGATTTTGATCTGGGTGGAGAGCCTATTACTGAAGCACCGGAAAACAAAAAAGATGGTGACTCATTTGAACCTCGTGATCAAATGAAAGGTGATGTTGCTCGTATGCTATTTTATATGGACGTTCGTTATGAAGGTGCGACAGCTGATAACACTCCTAATTTAGTGTTAGTGGATAGAGTCGGTACTGCTAATGGTTCACCTGAATTAGGTAAATTATGTACACTTTATACTTGGCATCAAGAAGATCCAGTTAGTGACTTTGAACGTAACCGCAATAATGTAGTGTTTGAGTTTCAAGGAAATCGTAATCCATTTATTGATCGTCCAGAGTGGGTTAAAGAAGTATTTGGAGCGGCTTGTGGTGATGCGCCAGTAGTTAATACGAAGCCTACGGCTGAAATTACAGCTGCTGCTACTGTTAAAGAAGGCGAGAGTGTACAGGTATCTGTTGCTGCGACAGATGCTCAAGACGATACCTTAACCTATACTTGGTCTGAAGTAACCACCGTGGGTGTTACACTTTCTGCTACTGACTCTGCGCAAATCATGATGACAGCGCCAGAGGTTGATAGTGATACAACGGTTACACTTCAGGTTGTCGTTAATGATGGTGAACTAGAAACTACCGCTGAAGTGACATTAACCATTGAAGCTGACGTTAATACCGCACCAACAGCAGAAATTACAGCAGCTGCAACTGTGCAAGAAGGTGAAAGTCTTCAAGTTTCTGTCGCTGCAACAGATGCTCAAGATGATACTTTGACTTATACATGGTCTGAAGTTACGAATGTTGGCGTTACGTTGTCTGCAACCGACACTGCTCAAATTACAGTGACTGCGCCAGATGTTAGCAGTGATACAGTAGTTACATTACAAGTCGTTGTCAGTGATGGTGAGTTAGAAACTAAATCAGAAGTTTCATTAACTGTTGAAGCGAAGAAAAGTTCAAGTGGTGGTCTGGGTGTAATTACCTTGGCGTTACTTGGATTAGTAAGCTTATCGCGTCGTCGTTTAATATCTGAGTAATATGTTTAATCAATAAAAAAGCCCAAGTAACTCAAGTTACTTGGGCTTTTTAATGACTTTTAGATATGGTTTAAAGCACCATTACGCCATCCATTTCAACTTGACTACCTTTTGGTAGAGCACTTACTTCAATTGCTGCACGTGCTGGATAAGGCTGCTCAAAGTAACGAGACATAACATCATTAACCGTTGCGAAGTTGCTTAAGTCAGTCATGAAGATATTCAGTTTTACGATATCATTCATATTACCGCCAGCGGCTTTAGTTACTGCTGTTAAGTTGTCAAACACTTGAACAACTTGTGCTTCAAAATCTTCGCTAACCATTTCCATGCTCGATGGAACCAATGGGATCTGACCTGATAAATACACTGTGTTATCTACTTTTACAGCTTGGCTATAGGTGCCAATAGCTGCTGGGGCATTTTCTGTTGCAATAATCTCTTTATTCGCCATCTTATTATTCTCTATAAAAGTTAATGTTTGATACGTGATACTTTAATTACGTCTGTTAATACGCGCACTCGGCGGAACACATTGGCAAGGTGAATACGATCGTTAACGCTAATTAAGGCGTCGATCATATAAATCTTGCCTTCTCTTTCTTCTGTATTCATTGAATGTATATTAGCACCAGCTTTCGAAATAGCCGTGGTTACAGCCGCTAGAATACCTTGATGGTTAATCATTTCGATACGCATACGAGTAACATACTCTTCCTCGCTATCGTTGTTCCATTCAACGTGAACGTATTTATCTTTTTCTTTCTCGAATCCTGAAATATTGGCACAAGATTCAATATGAATGACTAACCCTTTGCCTGGACTTAGATGCGCAATGACTGGATCGCCTGGAATTGGACGACAACATTTAGCATAAGAAACCAACATGCCGTCGGCGCCTTTAATTGAAACCTTTTGCTGATCTTCATCAACAAGACCATCAGTCAATTGATGTGCAATTGCAAAGCTCATTGCATTGCCAAGGCCAATGTTTGATAGTAGTCCGTCAAAAGACTCGTTATTAGTGTCTTTAACAACTTTGGCGACTAACGCTTGATCTAAGGTATCCAGATCAATATCACCCATTGCATGTTTAAGTAGACGGCGTCCAAGTTTAATTGATTCTTGGGTGTGACGATTCTTAAGAACATTTCTAATTTTAGAACGTGCACGTGCAGTGACTACAAAATTTAGCCATGCAGCATTTGGCTGAGAGCCTGGTGCCGTAATGATTTGAACTGTTTGACCGCTGGTCAATGGTTGGCTCAACGGATAAGCTTGTCTATTAACACGACTACCTACACAAGCATTACCAACATCGGTGTGAACAGCATAAGCAAAATCAACAGGTGTTGAGCCTGCCGGAAGTTCTAACAGATTACCGTCTGGTGTAAAGACATAAATTTCGTCAGGGAATAAGTCTGTTTTAACGTTTTCGATAAATTCAAACGAGTTACCAGCACTTTGCTGGAGCTCTAATAAACTTTGTACCCAACGACGGGCACGAACCTGAGCTGTTGTCCCTTGAGAGTCATCGTTTTTATAAACCCAATGAGCAGCGACGCCTTTGTCGGCCATTTGGTCCATATGCTCAGTACGAATTTGTACTTCGACTGGAATACCGTGTGGTCCTAGTAAAGATGTATGCAATGATTGATAGCCATTGGCTTTAGGTAGCGCAATATAATCTTTGAATCGTCCTGGACGCGGCTTAAATAAGGTGTGCATAGCGCCAAGACTGCGGTAACAAGTATCGATGTTATCAACAATGATGCGAAATGCGTAAATATCCATGACATCTTCAAACTGAATCTCTTTACTACGCATCTTGTTATAAATGGAATAAAGGTTCTTTTGACGACCTACAATTTCAGCGTTGATATTTGCTTCTTCTAATCGACCGAGGATTTCTTGCTTAACATTTTTAAGCATCTCCTTGCGATTACCTTTCGCATGTTTTACTACTTCATTGAGAACACGAAAACGATTTGGGTACAGTCCTTTAAAGCCAAGCTCTTCCAATTCATATTTAATATTATGGATACCAAGACGATTGGCTATTGGGGCGTATATATCTAAGGTTTCGCGGGCAATACGGCGGCGTTTATCAGGGCGAAGCGAACCCAAAGTGCGCATGTTGTGGGTGCGATCAGCAAGTTTTATCAAAATAACTCGTAAATCTTGCACCATTGCCATCATCATTTTACGAAAGTTTTCGGCTTGCGCTTCTTTTTTATCGCGAAATTTAAGCTTGTCGAGTTTGGAAACGCCTTCAACGAGTTCACCAACGGTGACACCAAATTGTGCGGCGAGTTCGTCTTGGGTGACTTCGGTATCTTCGATAACGTCATGGAGCAAGGCGGCCATTAACGTTTCGTGATCAAGACGCATGTCTGCCAAAATTTGGCAAACAGCGACGGGGTGAGTTACATAAGGTTCGCCTGACGAACGAAATTGACCTTCGTGCGCTGCGTGAGCGACTTTGTAAGCTTCAATGACTTGCTCAACTTGAGCAGGTTCAAGGTAGCTCGATGCTACCTCTACTAGGTTTTCTATGAGATACAATATTCACCCCGACGTTGAAAAGGATGAAGCGTAATTACTCGCTGATTCGGCCTTCTGCAATGGCAGCTACCGCAGCAAGTTCAGCCGCTTCTTGTTCGCGTTGTACAACACGCTCACACTCATCCATTGTTTCATTGGTCACTAGACCTTTTTCAATTTCACGAAGTGCTACTACTGTTGGTTTATCGTTTTCTTCGTCTACTAGAGCGTCTTGGCCGCCGTTTGCTAACTGACGAGCACGACGTGCTGCTGTTAGAATTAAATCAAAACGGTTGCCAACTTGATCTAAAGCATCTTCAACTGTTACGCGAGCCATGGAAACTCCTAAATTTGTGTGTATAAAAAATGACGCAAAAGTATACTCGATTTGAATTACTGCGCCAACAGATCTTTTAACATATCACTATGTTTTAGTGATTGTTGTGCTCTAGCTAGACGATTGCCTTTGATAATAGCACTAAAATCGGCTAAGGCTTGTTCAAAATCATCATTAATAATTAAATAATCATACTCGTCATAATGTGACATTTCACTAACTGCTTGCTCCATGCGCGACGTGATGACTTCATCACTATCAGTGCCGCGACCAACTAAGCGTCGTTCAAGCTCATTACGCGAAGGCGGCATAATGAAAATTCCTTTTGCTTGTGGCATTAGTTCTTTCACTTGGCGAGCACCTTGCCAATCGATATCTAGGAACACATCAATACCATTGGCTAGTTGTTCTTCGATTACGGTACGTGAAGTACCGTAATAGTTATCAAAAACCTGCGCCCATTCAAAAAATACACCGTCATCGATCAATGATTTGAACTCATCAACATTAACAAAGTGATAGTGAGTTCCATTTTCTTCGCCCGGACGTGGGCCGCGAGTCGTATGTGACACAGAAACTTGCAAGTCATTGGCTGTGTTTTTTTGAATTAACGCCGAAATTAAACTTGATTTACCTGCACCGCTTGGGGCTGAAACAATGTATAAGGTGCCTAACGCGGCCATGGATGTCTCCAACAAACTTGTTTAAAAAATTTGTTACAAATATACCGTAATTCATGGCTAATGCCCATCAACAAAGTATCCTTGAGGTAATTTTTGTGCATTGACACTATTGTTACTTGCTATTGCTAATTTTTTGCGAGATAACAAGGCATTATTTTGAGGGCAAACAAGGTTTATACGTGTTAGACAATATTCTCGCTGGGCCGATTTTACGGCGTTTATCAACGAAAAAATTGGTTTTGTGGTGGGTGAGTCCACAATCGTGTCGTGGCCAGTTTCAGTGCTATATTGACGATCAATCAGTAGTGAATGTTGCGCTGGATAAAGACAGTGTTAGTGAGTATCGCGTAGGCGCTAACGCGGTTATTCACTTATTGGATATCGAGATAGATTTACCGATAGATACCTATATTGAATATGATTTACTGCTTGATACAGAGCGAGGCATTGAGCCTTTAGCAAAGTCTATTCCTCATTTGATGTATGACGGAAAGTCGCGTCCATCTTTTATTATTCAGCCTCACATTACTAATATTTTACATGGCTCTTGTCGTAACCCTCACGCTGGTTGTGAAGACAGCCTGTTAGCTGGCGATGCTATGATCAGTAATGCGCTAAATGACAGTGAGGCAAGACCCTCGTTATTGATGATGAGTGGCGATCAGATTTATGCCGATCACGTCGCAGCACCAACGCTTTACGCGATTCATCAGGTGATAGATTTATTGGGGCTCAATGATGAGTCATTTGATGGTTGTGAGTTAAAAACCGCTGATGAGTTGCATCAAATCGATGACCAGTATTACTACCGTCATGATTATTTACCGACAACGGAACTTGGGGCTCCTTGGTATAACAAAAGCGCCAAGCAGGACATTTTCACCTCAGTTTATGCGCATAACCATTTAATTTCTTTTGCCGAGGTCATGGCAATGTACTTAATGGTATGGTCGCCATCGTTGTGGAATAAGGTTTCGTTAAGTGGTTATGACGTGCCGAGTGCGTTTGAAAAAATGCACAAGGGTGAACGCGATGCCATTGCTGGGTTTATTGATGGACTGCCGCAAGTTCAACGTTTGCTGGCTCATATTCCAACCTACATGATTTTTGACGACCACGACGTCACTGACGATTGGAATCTAACAGCGTTGTGGGAGCAAGCAGCTTATGAAAACCCATTTTCAAAGCGGATTATTGGTAATATGATGATGGGATATTGGTTGTGTCAGGGCTGGGGTAACGATCCAACTCAGTTCAATAGAGAATTTTTACAAATAGCCAATAATTATAATGAGTTACCAAATAAAGAGAATCATGATTCATTTGTTGATGCAGTGCTTAAACACGCTCATTGGCATTTTACATTAGATACTTCGCCTAAGGTTGTTGTTCTCGATAGCCGTACACGGCGCTGGCGCAGTGAGCAAGATTTGGCACATCCATCCGGGTTAATGGATTGGGAGGCGATGTGTGAGTTGCAGCAAGAGCTGATTGGTGAAGACGCTATTTTGTTGGTATCGCCAGCGCCAATTTTTGGGGTTAAAATTATTGAAGCTATTCAACGTGTTGCGACCATGTGCGGTAAACCCTTAGCGGTTGACGCGGAAAACTGGATGGCACATCCGGGCTCTGCTAGTACTATCCTCAATATTTTTAGGCACCCAAAAACACCACAGCACTTCGTGATTTTATCTGGCGATGTTCACTATTCTTTCGTGTATGACATTGAGCTTAGGTTTAGAGAGCATTCACCGAAAATTTGGCAGGTAACGTCAAGCGGCATCAAAAACATGTTCCCAGAACCATTAATAGGTTGTCTCGATCATGTCAATCGTTGGCTTTATGGCTCGTATTCACCACTGAACTTTTTTACCAAGCGCCGTTCTATGCGTGTAAAAGGCCGCGATGTCGTGGGTGCAGGACAACGCCGTTTAATAGCGAAAAGCGGCTTGGGTTATCTAGAACTCAACAGTGATGGTTCACCACGTTTAATTTGTGATTTACATAACGACGGTACTAAAACTGAATTTGTCGAAGGACATGAAGAACAAGTACCTTAAATTTACAAGGACACACTATGAAGAACATATATTTATCGGCAGTCGTTGGCATGTTAATGCTTGGCGCACTCACTGGCTGCCAGTCAACTGTAAAACCTGATACTGAAGTTGCAGCTACCCAAATTAATCAGTTCATGGATCAATGGCACCGTGCTGCTGCAAAAGCTGATGCTGATGGCTACTTTGGTGCGATGAATAAAGAATCTATTTTTATTGGGACTGATGCTTTAGAAAATTGGCGTAAAGATGCGTTTTTCGATTGGAGCAAGAAATACTTTGAACGTGGTAAGGCATGGGATTTTACGGCGATAGATCGTAATATCTATTTCTCTGAAGATGGCAAGATTGCATGGTTTGATGAGTTGCTGGATACGCCTAATTTAGGTATTTGTCGCGGTTCAGGGGTGATCCGTATGACAGATAAAGGCTGGAAGATTGAACATTATGTGTTGTCGGTTACCTCACCTAACGAAACGGTAGATAAGGTAACTGAACTTAATAAGCCCTTTGAAGCAAGCATCAAGGCTAAGTTTAAAAACTAACCTTTAATGCCAAGCGCTTCTGCTAATTTGTCTGCTGGTAAATAGCCAGGTAGTAGTTCGCCTGATTCCATGATGATGGCGGGCGTTCCAGTAACACCTAAACGGTTACCTAAGATAAAGTGCTGTGCAACAGGATTATCCTTACAGGCTGCGGTGTAAACCGGTTGGCCGTTTTTCAATTTAGTTAGTGCGTCTTGCTTGTTGTCAGAGCACCATGCGCTAACCACTTTATTGTATGATGGCGAATCGATACCTGCGCGTGGGTAAGCAAGGTATCTAACTTCGATGCCTAAATCGTTAATTTGCGCTATTTCTTTGTGTAATTTACGGCAGTAACCACAATCAACGTCGGTGAATACCGTAATGCTGGTTTTCTTTTTTCCCGTTGCCGGATAAACAATCATTTCTTTTTCGTTGATAGCTGCAATGGCTGCTTTACGCGGTCCTTCAAGGCGTTTTTCTTTTACGTTGACAAAACGTTTACCCGAAATTTGAAGTAAGTCGCCAGTAAAAAAGTAATCCCCTTTAGGGACATAATAAACACTTCCTTTACCCGAGAAGTTGAGCAAATACATACCGTCGATATCTGTGGATTCAACATCTGATACCACTAGTTCTGGGCGAACACTGGCAAATTTCTTTGCAATACGTGCCTTTTCTGCTTGAGATACATCGGCAAAAGCAAATGAATGAGCGCTGGTCATTAGCAGCGAAGCTGGAATGGCAATGGCGGCGCATTTTTTTAATAATTTCGTAAACATCTGTGTTCCTGAAAATTAAGTCTGTCGATTTGTGTGGCCAAGACTATCACAACATTATGATGATTGATGCGTTTTGTTATTATTGGCCAACAGTAATTTTAAATTTGATTTATAAACTCGTCCTACAGGAATGACCGTATCTCCAAGGGTTAGTTCATTTGCTGTTATTAATGTAACAGCATTGAGAGCAACTATATAAGAACGGTGAACACGGCAAAAAATCTCAGCAGGCAACAACTTTTCAAAATCTGATATTTTCATTTGGCTAATAATATGAAGATGGGTGAGATAGACAGATGTATAGTTACCGTTGGCTTTGATGTAATTGATGTCGCTTAACGCCACTTTATGGTGCTTTTTATCATCTTTGATAAAGATGTGCGGTGCTGATTCATTATGCTTGGCTATTTCTTGTTGTTGTGTCGTCAATGACGCTGTGACTTTTTGCACTGCTTGTTCAAATCGCTCAAGACTAAATGGTTTTAGTAAATAATCACTAATGCCATATTCGTAACTTTCTAATGCATATTCCCGATGCGCAGAAACAATAATAATTTTAGGCGGGTTCGTTAATCCACGTAAAAATTCAAACCCTGTGATTTTGGGCATTTGAATATCGAGAAATATGAAATCAACATGTCGTGAGTTTAATAATAGTTTGGCTTGTTCACCGTTGTGGCAGTTTCCTACTAGTGTTATATGCGCTAGTTTTGCGGCAAAATTTTCAATTAAGTTGTGTGCTAGTGGTTCGTCGTCAATGATGGCAAAAGTGAGTGACATGATTACCTCTACGTTAAGTCAATCATGACTTTGGTGTGATATATATTGTTGTCTGCGTTAATCGTAAATTGATGTTTATTGGGATACAACAACGCAAGTCGACGTTTTAGGCTTTCAATTCCTACACCACCAACGCCTCGTTTTGCTTTGTTGTTTGCTAAGACAGCTTCGTCAAAATTATTGCTGAGTTCAAAGCTTAGTGCTGTTTTTGATGTGCTAAGTGTGAAATAAATAAAGTGGTTAGCGGTTTGTGTATCGACACCATGTTTAAATGCGTTTTCTAATAAATTGATAAACAACAGAGGTGGAATACGTTGTTGGTCGTTTTCAATGTTTTGCGTAAATGTAATATCAACAGCGTTTCGATGGCGGATTTGATTGAGCTCGATAAAATTATTGAGATAATTTATTTCGTCAGTAACGGAGACGGAGTCTTTTCGCCCATCATAAATGGTAAATCGCATCATCTGAGATAACTTGTAAATAACCTCTTGAGTTAAATCAGATTTATCGACGGCTAAGCCGTAAAGGTTATTCAGCGTATTAAAAAAGAAGTGGGGATTAATCTGGCTTTTTAAGAGGTTTAATTCTGCTGTTAGGCTTTCTTGGTGGAGGTTGTCGATGATTTGTTGTTGTTTAAAGCGATCTCTGATCAGAAAAATAATTGGGATCATCAATGAAATAGTAAAAAGAACAATGAGTAAATCAGCTTGGTTTTTGCTATATAACCAATACATAAAAGCGCCATAGAAGAGCCCCCCCATTATCCATTTTACGAGTTTAATATGCGTGCTGTTGGTTATCAAAAGTGAGCCCTTAATTGACATCATTGGTCGTTCATATAGGTTTAACTGTCGTTCGTCATTGGTTTCACCCATCTATAAAATGTGATTGTAAACTAGCCCAGTATGAGAAACCAGTATTAGGAATTGACATGCTAAACATAAGAAATTTATCGAAAACTTACGACAATGGTGTAAAAGCGTTAGCGGGTGTTTCGTTAGATATTGAATCTGGACTATTTGGTTTGTTGGGGCCTAATGGCGCTGGTAAATCGACGCTAATGCGCACCATTGCAACGTTACAGTTACCGTCACACGGGCAAATTAGTTTTGATAATAAAGATATCATTAAAAACCCAAATATTTTGCGCTCGTGTTTGGGGTATTTGCCACAGGAGTTTGGTGTTTACCCCAAAGTTTCTTGTTATCAATTACTCGAACACATGGCGTTACTTAAAGGGTTAACTGACCATAAAACGCGTAAGAAACAAATCGATCAATTGTTACACCAAACTAATCTTTATGATGTCCGTAAGAAAGATGTTAGTTCTTTTTCGGGCGGAATGCGTCAGCGTTTTGGTATTGCACAGGCGTTGTTAGGAGCACCCAAGTTAGTGATTGTTGATGAGCCAACCGCTGGACTGGATCCTTATGAACGAAATCGCTTTCATAATTTGTTGTGTGAGATTGGCGAAAATGTTGTGGTTATACTGTCGACACACATTGTTGAAGATGTCAGTCAGCTCTGTCCCAACATGGCAATCTTGGCCAAGGGCGATGTCCGTCTACAAGGAAAGCCTAAAGATTTGATTAAGACAATTGATGGTACTATTTGGCGAAAACAGATAGATAAAGAGCAAGTTTCTGTTTATAAAGATAAATTTGAGGTTATTTCAGAGCAACTTATTACTGGCAAAACGCAAGTTGTTGTTCAAAGTGAGTTTCAGCCTGAAATGGGATTTGAGCCTATCACGCCCGACCTAGAAGATGTTTACTTCTCGACTTTGTATCAATTGAACAAAGGTGATGACAATGATAAGTAAACTAACACAATTTGAATTATCTGCTCACTTTAAGCAGATTGGGTTCTGGGTGGCAGCACTTTTAATTTCTTGGATGACGTTTTTAATCACTGGCCAGCGTGGTTCGCAGCTTTTGTTTGCTAATTCATCTCATGCCATTGCACAAACCATGTTGTTTATTGTGCCAAACATTATTTTTGTTGTTTGTGTATTGGCGTCTTCCACATTACTACGCGATAGCCAGTATAAAATGGAGTCGTTAATTTTTGCGACTCCCATCGACAAGTTTCACTATCTGACGAGCCGTTATTTAGGGTTGGTATTAGCAACGTTAACGTTAATGGCCATTGCGATACTGGTAATGATGATAACGCTACTGAAATTAGAACCTGCGCTTGTAGGCCCATTTCAGCTATCTCACTATGTGATAAACTTTTTTATTTTTTTCGTGCCTGCTGTGCTGTTTTCTTGCTCAGTGGTTTTTGCGACAGCAATGTTTAGTAAAAGTATGATTGCGGTTTATGTCTCTGGTATTGCTGTTTATGTGTTGTACATGATCGGCTCTGTACTGGGAAATTCACCACTAATGGCTACTTCATCGCCGCTTCTCAATGAGGGCGTTGGCTTTGCAGCGTTGTTAGAGCCCTACGGCTATATTGCTTACATCGGGCAATCTGCTTACTGGACGGCGGAACAAAAGAATACGTTAATGCCTTCGTTAAGTGGGGATTTATTACTTAATCGAATTTTGTGGTTAACCGTGAGTGTGTCTTTGTTTGTGATCACTTATTACAAATTCAATTTTAGACAGCCTGCGCCGGTCAAAAAAGCCAAGAATACAGTCAATGAATCACTAAAAAGCACCCTAATTAATACTTATCAAGCTGTTGATGTTAAGCATGATTTTCATTCGTTTAATGTTCAAATTTGGTTGTCAAAACTGCATTTAGAATATGCCAGTATTACACGTGGGTTCACCTTTATTGTTTTACTTATCATCACTGTTGTTTTCTGTGGCGCTATCCTCGTCAGTAATATTTTCAATGGCCCAATTAGCAATGGTCAGCCATATTACCCGCTCACTGCGCTAATGCTTGAAATGCTGGAGCAACCGTTATCTGATATCGGTATGTTAGTCGCTATTTTTTACGCGGTTGAGCTTTTTTGGACGGAAAGAAACGTTAACATTAATGGTTTAATTGACACTACGCCGACTCGTAACTTTACGTTTTATTTAGCTAAATTAACAACAGTGTTAGCTGTTGCGTTTACATTGATAACAGCAGCCATTGTTGTCGCTATATTGTTTCAATTGTCACAGTCTTATTTCGATATCCAGCCAAGTTTGTATTTGTTCCTCTATTATTACGCTGGAATGCCAATTACGATGGCGGCGTTATTGACGCTTTTCTTGCAACGATTTGCGTCGACAAAATCACTGGGGCTGCTGTTTGGCTTTGGTATTTTCGCTGCAAATATTGTCATTAAATTTGCGTTGTTTGAGCATCCGTTAGTGTCATTTGCGTATAAGCCGCAGTTTATTTTTTCCGACATGACTCAATCGCTATATCACCTTGAAGCACTAAACTGGTACAACGCTTATTGGTTGTCTTTTGCATTGGTGTTGTCCGTTTTCACGGTGAAAATGTGGCAACGAGGTACGTCAACTGTGAGTCAAAAATTTACTCGCGGTAGTATTATCGCGCTAGTGTTATCAGGCAGTTCCTTGGCGATTAGTGGCGGTGTTGTTTTCTACCAAACGAATGTTGCTCATGAGTTTTTATCGAAACAAGAACGGTTTGATCGCCAAGAGCAATATGAACGTTATTATGAATCGTTTAAAAGCCTCGCCCTACCAACCGTTATTAGTATCGATGTTGCAGTAGATATCTATCCAAGTGAAAATAAATATCGAGCTAATGGAAGTTATGTATATCAAAATCAAACAGATAAAAATATTGAACAGTTGCTTATTTCCTTTGTTAGTTCAGGAAAACTGACTCAAGAATTGCAACTTAAAGCGGCTACACTCGTTGAGTACAACGATGTTTATAAGCAGTATATTTATCAGTTAAATCAGCCGATGATGCCAGGGGAAACTCGTTCGCTTGTGTTTGATATGACCATAGAGCATAGCGCCTTTGTTGAACTTGATGGTGAACATTATGTGACTGAAAAAGGTACTTACATTGAGTTGGAGGACGTCATGCCTCAATTTGGTTTTGATAATAGATTGACGATTTCTGATGAAGAAGAGCGCATTACACGTGGATTATCTGAAGAGCATTTTAGAGCGCCAACTAACGCCGATCAAAAAGTGAGTGATGATTGGATTAATTTTGAAACAGTTGTTTCTACAAGCGCTAATCAGCAAGTTGTTGCTGTGGGGCATTTAGAAAAAACGTGGACTGAAAATGGGCGTAATTTTTATCACTACAAAACTAAGAACAAGGTTATACAACAGCTTGCTTATGTCTCGGCAGAGTTTAATGACGTTGTAAAAAACCATAATGATGTGGCGATAAAAATCTATCATCACCCTAAGCATAATAAAGATAATGAGCTAATCTACGATGCGTTAACCCAAACGATGGATTATTTTAATCATCATTATATTCCTTACAAGAGTGATGAGTTTACGGTGGCTGAATTACCGTATTTCTCAAGTAATCAATCATTTGGTAGTGCTCAACCAGGGATTTATTTAGGGGTTGAAAATCGCTTCTTTAATTTAGATAACGAAGATGCACAACACAACCCGTTGTTACGTGGTGTGTCTCATGAATTTGCCCATCAATACTGGGGCGGTTATCTAGAGCCAAATTATATTGGCGGGTATGCAACATTGACGGAAACGCTTTGTAAATATACAGAGTTGGTCATGGCGAGAAAGCTCTATGGCAAATATGCGGCTAATGTAGAAGTACATTTATCGATAGATCGTTATTTACAGATGCGCTCTTACAATTCCCAAGTTGAAAACCCGCTGTATGCTGTTGGCTTTGAACCATTTATTTATTACTCGAAAGGCAAGCAAGTGATGCATGCCATGTTAGATCTATTAGGTGAAGAAAAGATTAATCGTGCGTTGAAGGGGTTATTGCTATCTCATGGCTATCCAAATAAACCCACATCATTAGATTTAATTGATGCATTTTACTCAGTCGCGGAGCCGGCGCAGAAACCCATTATCGATGACTTGTTTAAGCGCGTAGTCTTTCATGAGTTTGAAATTCATGATGCTAACACGACACAAAACGCACAGGGACTATATGTGACAGAAGTGGATGTTAGTACACGCAAGCTGGTCCTCAATCGTGACACTAATGAAGAAGAGTATGAATTAATTAATGAAGAGCTTGAAATAGGCCTATATAGCGGTTATCCCGATGTGGACAACGGTAATGTTTTGACGTTATCTAAAATTCATTTTAATCAGGATAGAAGCACTATTTCTTTGTATTCAAAAGAAAAACCAAGCTATGTACAGATTGATCCCAATCGATATCGCATTGATAGAGCGATGGTAAATAATGTCATGGAATTGCCATAGGCAGGTTTGATTGACAGTCGATATTAGGTTTTATATCGGCTGTCGTTGGACTTTAATTGACGACGATGATACAAAACGCTCCTTAGGCTGCCGAATACGCGACACCTACAATAAAAAGAGCGGTATTATGATCGAAAAATTAAAATCACTGGGTTTGGTTAGCCAAATCATTATCGGGATTGTCCTTGGTGTGGTGTTAGCTTTGACTGCACCAGATGCTGCAAAGTCACTATCCCTGTTGGGTTCATTATTTATTGGTGGCTTGAAAGCTGTTGCGCCCATTCTAGTATTTGTTTTAGTGGCATCGTCAATTGCTAATCAAAAGTCAGATAGTGAAGCGAATATTAAACCAATTATTGGCTTATATTTTTTAGGCACACTGAGCGCAGCAATGATTGCCGTGCTCATGAGCTTTGCGTTTCCTACCGTACTGACACTTGATTTAGCTGGTGCTAATGCGAATCCGCCTCAAGGGTTAGCGGAAGTATTACAAACCTTAGCGTTTAAGATTGTTGATAATCCAATTAACGCGATTATGACAGGTAACTTTGTCGGTATTCTGGCGTGGGGTATCGGCTTGGGCATTGCACTTAAAAAGGCCAATAGCTCGACCAAAACTACGGTACAAGACATCTCCGACGCTATATCTTCTATTGTTCGCTTAGTGATCAAGTTTGCACCGATAGGTGTTTTAGGATTAGTTGCAAATACAGTAGCAACAACAGGTTTTGAAACGTTAGCTGAATATAGCCGCTTGGTGATTGTGTTAGTTAGTTCAATGTTAATGATCGCACTTATTGTGAATCCGTTAATTGTATTTGCTATTACGAAGAAAAACCCATACCCGTTAGTGCTTACTTGCTTGAGAGAGTCAGGCATTACCGCATTCTTTACACGTAGCTCTGCGGCAAACATTCCAGTTAATATGGCGCTTTGTAAAAAGTTAAAACTCCATGAAGACACGTATTCGGTATCTATTCCGCTTGGTGCAACGGTTAATATGGCAGGCGCAGCCATTACTATTACGGTGTTGACGCTAGCGACGGCAAACACCTTAGGAATTGACGTTGATTTCACAACGGCGATTTTACTTAGTTTAGTTGCTTCGGTTGCTGCCTGTGGTTCATCTGGTGTCGCTGGTGGTTCATTATTATTGATTCCACTGGCCTGTAGCCTATTTGGCATTACAGATGATATTGCCATGCAAGTTGTTGCTATCGGCTTTATTATTGGGGTGATTCAAGATTCTGCTGAAACGGCACTGAACAGTTCGACAGATGTTGTATTTTCTGCTGCCGCATCACACGTTGTAGCAAGTGATGATTAGATAGTTATACCTGCAATTCATAAAATAGCGAATGAGTTATCGCCCTTTTTAACGATTGCAGGGACAAACACCAATTGCAGATGACGACATATTATGTCATTATCTGCGCCGTTTATTTTATCAATTATGTTTAATTAGTGAGAACTTTATGTTTATTAAGAAAAGTCTTACCGTTGCTGCAACACTAGCTGCATTGGGATTAAGTCAATCGGTGTTAGCTGAAAAATTCGATTTTTCATCGTCTGCTAAAAAAGCTGATGCCGTTGTCGTATTTCAAGCTGGCGATGATATTTCTCCAGATTTAATGCGTTTAGACAAACAGTCTCAGTCACAAATCTCTACGGCGTTAAAAGCAGCTGATTTTAAAGGAAAATCTAAGGAAATCGTTGAATTACTAGCGCCTAGTGGTTTGAATGCGCAACGACTAATCGTTGTAGGTTTAGGTGATGAAGCCAAACTAAACGCAGGGCAAGTGAACTTGGTTGGCGCTAGCATTAGTGCAACGTTAAAAAGTACTAAAGCGAGTGATGTTCAAGTGTTCACACAAGGAATTTCTGATAACGTTAGCAATGCAAGTTTTGCAGCTCAATTAGCACACGGTATCAATTTACGTGCCTATAAGTTTGATAAATATCTCTCTAAAAAACGCCCTAGTGAAAAGAATTACCGCATGGTGGTGTCACAGCCAAGTAAAGCTGAATCACGTTACGAAAAGCTTGAAGCTATTGAAGCAGGCGTATTTTTAGCACGTGATCTAACGTCTGAAGTCCCAACAGAAATGAACCCTGCACATTTTGCTAAAGCAGCAAAAGAGCTTAAAAAATTAGGTGTTAAAGTTAAAGTATTAACGCCTAAACAAATTAAGAAAATGGGCATGGGCGCTTTACATGCCGTGGGACGTGGTTCATCTGAAGGCTCACGTTTAGTGGTCGCTCATTGGAAAGGTAGTGATGATGCGCCAATCGCTTTAGTCGGTAAAGGCATTACGTTTGATTCGGGCGGCTATAACGTTAAGACGGGTAGCTCTATCGCTAATATGAAGTCTGACATGGCAGGTGCTGCCGCTGTCCTAGGCACAGTTAAGGCGATGGCATTGCAAAAAGCGCCAGTGAATGTTGTTGCTGTCATGGGGATGGCGGCGAATATGGTGTCTAAGACATCTGTAGCTCCAGGCGATGTTGTAATGACGGCAGAAGGTAAGAGTGTAGAAATTCTTAATACCGATGCTGAAGGCCGTTTAGTGCTAGCAGATAGCTTATGGTATGCGCGTAAGAACTATTCTCCTAAAGTAATGATTGATGTTGCAACATTAACAGGGTCGAAAATTCGTGCTGTCGGAAACCGTTATTCGGCAATATTTAGTGATGATGACACGTTAGTCACTCAATTAACGGCATCAGGTAACCATGTTGAAGAAAAGCTATGGCGTTTACCACTAGCTTATGGCGATATGCTTAAAAGTCCTATTGCAGACATGACTAACCTAGGTTCTGGTGGTCCAGGAGCATCAACCGCGGCAATGTTTTTAAAAGCATTTACAGGTGATACTAAATGGGCGCATTTAGATATCGCAGGTAACGCACTGACTAAATCCGACAAGGGTGTTGCACAATCTGGTGGTACGGGCCACGGTGTTCGTCTGTTAAGCGACTGGATTTTAACAACACAAGTTAAATAAATTTTTTAATGTTAGATTTAAGAAAGCTGCTATTGAGCAGCTTTTTTTGTATCTAAACTAAGGTGTATAGACGTAGATTCAATTGAGATGTAGTATTTTATATTGAAGTTTTTTTAAGCTGTTTAATTCTACGGAGCGATCTTGTTTTACGACTTTCAAACGTTTAGCCTTGATATTACTAATCGACAATTGGTGATTTACGGTGAACCTGTTGATATTGATGAGCGCGCATTTATTTTGTTTGATGTGTTGACTAATGCCTATCCTGAAACCTGTACTAAACAACAACTACTTGAATGTATTTGGCCTGACACCGTGGTGAGTGAATGGTCGTTGTCGAAACTGATCTCTGATATTCGTAAGGTTTTTAAAAACGCCGGTTATAATGGCCCTCTGTTACAAACTGTTCATGGTAAAGGTTATCGATTAGCTGTCGAGTTAGCGCAGGCAACTGAAGAAAAATCATCTCAAAAACAGCAGGTTGTACCCGACTCGAAAAATCTTACTATTAATAAAAAACCACTAATTCTATTTTCGGTGGTGTTTGCAATATTTATGATTGCAATATCTCAATTCAATAAGAAAATCCTCGTCACTCAAGAACCAGCCGGTGCTATCGGTCGTATTTTGTGGGTTGATG
>MPDF01000050.1 GCA_001874365.1 Gammaproteobacteria bacterium MedPE
ATCTGGCAGAAGGAATGATGAATATTTCAATGAAGCGAGATCATATTACCGCGCCAGAATTTAAACACATGGCATTAACGTTATCTCACCCAAAAGATGATATTGAATATTTTATTGAGATTGATATTTCGCGCATTCACACACCTAATCAAGCGCCAATTAATATCAAAATTTATGGATACATTGATGCGTTTAAAATGGCGGAAGATGAATCAGAAGACAATCTAAAAGAGCGACTTAACCAGCATTTTTCCAGTCAAGATAAGTATGACGAAATGGTGCGTCGTTATCGAAGCCAATTTGATTCATTTGTTTCTGGGCTTAACTTTGCGCTAAATGCACAGCTACGAGTTAAAGAGGCGCCTGTTGAAACAAGCAATGTGATTGTTCGTCCAGAGCAAAAAGCTAGAACGTGGGATGATAATTCACGAGTACGTCGTCGTCACTATCGCCATGCGGATAGTAACGCGATGATTTACCCATTAATTTGGATGTCATTAATGGATAATCATCATATTCATCCTGAAAATGTCACCATTGAATCACCTGATGGCAGTGAACTTGGTGTCGTTGACGAAATGGTTGATGGCGATGCGATTGATCCACTATTCAATGAAGATATCCCCGTTGAAGAGGCTGTGGCGAGCTCTGATTTTAGTGAATCTGTAACAAGTATTGACGATACAAAGTCTGATAGTGGTTGGTTAAGCGATATGAGTGATTTTGACTCCTCTGATAGTGGTTCATCGTGTAGCAGTTGTTCGTCATGTAGTAGCTGCTCTTCGTAAGCCTTTACTTTGAAATAATATAGCCTTCTGAGCGAAGGCTATAATACCAATTGCACTAAATATTTGTCCTAAGTACAACAAGATTACTTACTTAATGCAATTGGTATAAGTTAGATAACTTCCACAGTGGATTGACTAAGAAAAACATAACCGTTACCACGGATTGTTTGAATATGGCTCGTCGGATCAATTTCACCAAGTTTTTTTCTAATATTGGAAACATGCACATCGAGACTGCGATCGGCACTCGAAATAATTCGATTAAATAATACCTTACCAAGGATCTCTCTGGAGATAACTTGTCCTGCATTAGCCATTAAAAAATGAATTAATTCGAACTCTACACCTGTTAAAATGATAGGCGAACCATGATACGAGACCTGCCTTTGCACTGTACATATTTTCACGTGGTTAAGTTCGATAGTTGATGACTTTTGATTGTCATTCGACGGCCGTGAACGAAGTCGTGCATTAACACGAGCAACGAGCTCTCGCGGATGTGTTTTCAAGCTAAAGTAGTTATCAGCACCGAGTTCTAGCGCATGAATTAAATCAAATTGTTCGACAGACGGCGAAAACATGAAAATAGGGGCGCTGCTGGAGCTGCGTAAATTGATGAGTACACTAAATTCATCAAAATTTGGCTGCCCAATATTGAGGATAACTAATGCGTATTGTTGACGCTGCAATAGATAAAAGCACTCCAATGTTGAGTCACATTCTTTGACCGTTAAGCCTTGGTCGATCAACAGCTGTGAAAAAGGGAAGGAGCCACAACTATTTAAGTTAATAACAAGTGTTTGAGAATTCATAATAAGTCGACTATTTTGCAATGGTAGAGTGCCAGTAAATGAAGTTCATTTACTGGCATTGTTATTATTGTGCTTGATCGGCTAACGTAACCTTATAGCCAGACGCAGAGCTGGCGTCTTCCTCAAGAATGAGAAACTGCTCTTTACTGTCTTCATCAATAATAAGCTCTTGGCTTATTAGCAAAATATCGCTTGAATCGCGTTTTGCTACGGCGTAAATCGTGTACGTATTATTGAGTAGTAAAATGTCTTGAGGTTCCCCAAAGTCAACAGATCGTTTATTCGTTGCGGTATCAATGATTTCATCACTTCGTACAAAGTAGAAATTGACGGTACTAAAATCTTCGTCATCGACGAAATTAATGATATTGACACCATGTTCATAAATACCTTGGTGAACACTGTTATCAACGACTAGTGAGTTAATCGTTACTTCAACTTCGTCAACTATGCCATCACCGTTTTCATCAACATCGCCGTCACCGTCATGGTCGACATTTTCTTCGTTTAAGTAGAAGAAAACCGTGCGATCGATATTCTCATCTAGCGTGACTAAATGATTTTTGAGTAAGAACTCTTCCGTTCCTGGAATGGTTAATTCAAGACTATAGTCGCCACGATCGGTAATGATAGATTCACTAAATTGGCCTTGTGCCAAATTAGAAAAATCAGCTTGCTCATTAAAACCGTCAATATGAATATCGACGCTGCCAGCGTAATTTTCTAATAATTCGTGCTGCTCAATGCCATTGAAAATAGTGAGCTTAGCTTGAGCGCCGTCATTGGCGTATTCAATAGTACTGGCACTGCTGATTCGGTCGATTATAAATGGTGAAGCCCCTACGCCAGTATTATCGCGAACAACCATTACGTATTGTGAAGCAAAGGAATAATTGATTTCATCTGAGGTATATAGCACCTCATTACTGCCATTAGCGGTAATATAAAAGATGTAATCATCTTGATCATATTTAGCATTTTCAGAAAGTTGACCGTATGCCGCTTGGCTTATTAATGTTGCTTCATTAAATGTTTCATCTGATTTTGATAAATACACATCAACAGTGTCTGTTGTTTGATGAATATTTAATACACGCATGTTAAATAAATCGTCATCGGTATCATCTTCGTCATCAATAACCGGAATGTCATAAGTGAGGATTTGCGGGTCGGTGATATCCTGAGTTAATACCACAAACTTGATTTCGTCGCTGCTGACCGTTAGTGAACTTTCATACACTTTTGTCAGGTCATCACGCGCAATACTGTCATCACTTTGCCATGCAAGTTCCATCGTATAGGTATTGGTTTCAACGAGTTTGTCGCCGCCAATTTGACCGAAAGCGACACCGTTGTACGTTTGTTCAAAGTAATCCGTACCATCGTCATCAAGATCTTCGTCAATGGTTAAAAAGATTGCAGGTGCGTTAGGTGAAGCATTATACAGAGTGACATAGCCCTCTCCTGAAGAATCGCTATCGCCGCCGCAGGCACTTAGTCCTGTAATCATAAGCGCTGGTATAGCTAGCGACTTAAGTGAATATAGTGGACTGTTATTTGGCATTTTTAGTGCTCCATTAATGTAATGAGGTTTGCTATAAGCAAACGCTTTAATTGTTTTAAGTTATTTGGCGTAATCGATTAACGCAGCAATAGAGCGTGATTTTATAGATAGGTTTCAAATAGGGGACGATGTTTTCAATACTTTGCAAATGCTTACATTTCCTTACATTCGCAATTCTTATCGGTGATTGAGGGGCTGATGGGGGTCATTAAGGAAGGTAGTCGTGTGAGCCCTTAAGAAACCTAAGGACTTGATAAGCTTGCTTACATTCAGTTGATGAGTTTTCTAAAAGTAAGGAGCCGATTATTCGCTGGCATTTGTTCGTCGTGAAGTAAATGAAGATCCGCCTTGGCGGCTAACTCGGTGATCCATTCAATGTCACGAATGCCGCTGTTTGAATCTCGATCCTTTAACCAACTATCGAATTGTCGATTACTGTCGCTGGTAAATTCACCTGCATAGTTAAATGGGCCATAAATAATCACTAAGCCGTTATCGTTAACTGCGTGTTCGACGGCAGCAAAAAATGCGGTTACCAGTTTGGTGCTCACAATATGTAATGTGTTGGCTGTGTAAATGACATCACACTGAGATATTGGCCAGGGTTTACTTAAATCTAAACACAACGGAGGCTTAATATTTGAAAGCCCACTGTCATTAATCCATTGTTTAATTCCTGCGTGATTCACCGGTAAATCTGTCGTTTGCCATGTTAAATTAGGCAAAGCGTTAGCGAAATGAACTGCGTGTTGACCTGTTCCTGAGCCTATTTCAACGACATCTTGATAAGGTGTTAATAACGGCTTTAATTTCTCTAAAATAGGCTGCTTATTATTGTCGCAAGATTGTGAGTGTGGTTTATTCATTATTGAAAACTGGTTCTTCTTAGGTCGTTTGAGTATAAAGAGGCAAAGTAATAATCGCTACCTTTTGCTAATTCAATGCTTCAAGTTATACTGTCGGCGTCCTTTCAAATTAAGAACAAAAACAATGAAAAAAATACTCAGTTTAGCGATGGTTTCTGTCGCCGTTTTAGCAGGTTGTAATGATTCACAACCTGAAGTTAGCAAACCTGCTGCTACCAATGATGCAAAAGCATTGGCTGCAAGTTATCAAAGTATTACTGATGTGGAATTAGCAGATCACGTTAAGGTACTTGCTTCTGATAAATTCGGTGGCCGCTCACCGTCGACGGAAGGTGAAAAACTTACCCTTGACTACCTTACTAAAGAATTTAAAGCCTTGGGCTTTGAGCCGGGTAACGGCGATAGTTACTTCCAAGAAGTCCCTTTAGTGTCTATTGAAGCATCACCAGATATGACGTTATCAATTGGTGGTAAAGATTACCAATACGGAACTGATATGGTGATGGGTTCTAGCCAAATCGTTGAAGAGATTGGCATCAAAGACTCACCATTAGTTTTCGTTGGTTACGGTGTAAATGCCCCAGAATATAACTGGAATGATTATGAAGGCATTGACGTTAAAGGTAAGACGGTTGTTATCTTGGTTAACGATCCAGGTTATGCCAATAAAGATCCAAAGCAGTTTACGGGCGAAGCAATGACGTATTACGGTCGTTGGACTTATAAATATGAAGAAGCAAGCCGTCAGGGCGCTGCTGGTGCCATTATTGTCCATGAAACTGCGCCAGCATCTTATGGCTGGAATGTGGTTAAAAACTCATGGTCTGGTGAGCAATTTGGTTTTCAACGTGACGATTTAAATAAAGATCGCGTTAACGTTGAAGGCTGGGTAAGCAGCGATGTTGCTAAAGAGCTATTTACCAAAGCGGGCCTAGATTTCGACGCTGCGAAAAAAGAAGCAGCAAAGGGTGCATACCACGTTGCTATGGGCGATTTAACGGCGTCAGTTGATGTTAAAAATACCATTAAAACGTCGGTTTCTAACAACTTTATCGCGACGCTTCCTGGTCGTACTAAGGCCGATGAACACATCATTTACACCGCACACTGGGATCATTTAGGCACGGACAAGAGTTTAGATGGCGATCAAATTTACAATGGTGCCGTCGATAATGCGACAGGTACTGCGGCGTTAATTGAAGTGGCTGAAGCTTTTGCTAAATTGCCAGTGCGTCCAGATCGTTCGATTACTATGTTAGCGGTAACGGCGGAAGAGCAGGGATTACTAGGCTCTAAATTCTATGCTGCAAATCCAATTATTGCGCCAGCGAAGACAGTCGCTGATATCAACATGGATGCATTAGATGTGGTTGGTCGTAGTGCTGATGTGGCTGTTTATGGATTAGGTCAGTCTGAATTAGATAACTTCCTTGAAGCTGCTGTGAAAAAACAAGGCCGTGTCATTTCGGGCGATCCGCGTCCAGCAGCGGGTATTTACTACCGCTCAGATCATTTCGCATTCGCCAACGTCGGTATTCCTGCACTTTACGCAAAAAGTGGTAAAAAACCCGTTGATGAAGCAACGGCGAAGCTACGTGCTGAGTTAGGCCCTAAACTGGCTAAGTGTTACCACGGTTTATGTGATGAATACAACGAGCAGTGGGACTTATCTGGCGCTGTTGAAGACATGCAGGCGTTCTTCGAAGTGGGCTATGAGTTATCGAAAGAAAACGTATGGCCTAAATGGAGTGAAAAATCAGAATTTAAGCGTTAATTTTTAACGTTAAACATTAATACTGCCTCATCGTTTGATGGGGCTTTTTTTGTTTTAGAAGTCCAATAAATTCGATTATACAATGCGACATCTTCATTGATCTAAAGCAATATTGCTAAGATCTCACCACTTATAATTTAGTGTAGTAAGTTAGGATTATATTTGTCATGGTCTATAAAAAGATTTCAGTTGGTTTTTGCGCCATAGTTGTCGTTGTTATTGCGTTAGGCGTTAGTTCGCAGCGCCAGTTATCTGGTATTGCTAACGACATGGATAGTCTCTATAAGCACCCTTTTGCTGTTTCAAATGCGGCAAACAATATTAATTTTCATCTTGTTTCTATGCATCGTCATATGAAAGATGTCGTGCTTGCCCAAAATAAAGAACAAGTGGAATGGGCGGTATCTCGTGTGACTGCTCACGAACAGGCTGCATTGGCTGATTTTGATATTATTTTTGAACGATTCTTAGGTGAGAAAGCGCAAATTAATAAAACCTATCAGCGTTTTGTAGACTGGCAGCCGATTCGTAATGAAGTAATTAATCTCGTACGTGAAGGACAACAACAGCAAGCGTCGGCCATCACAACAGGAAAAGGCGCTTCTCATGTCGCTAAGTTGAATAGGGAAGTCGGCGCGCTCGTCGAATTTGCTTATAACAAAGCGCAACAGTTTCATAGCAGTGCGAAAACGAGAAAAGAGCAGGCATTACTTACTAATTATGGCATTTCAATAATGGCGGTTATTTTAGTGGTTCTGTTCTCAATTTATGTTGTGCGTAGTTTGCGTGATGCCAACAAAGATCGGCTCCGTCGTAACCACTTAATTGACCAACACATTATGATGGCAACTATCGACAAAACGGGCAATGTGATTGATGCCAGCAATGCATTATGCCGATTTTTAGGATGTGTTAAATCAGACCTCATTGGTCAACCAAGTCAGTTTTTTGATAACTCTCCTCAAGGAAGCCAGCTCACTAAAGATATTCTACGTGTTGTTTCAACTGGCATGGAATGGACAGGTGAAATACAACACTCCAACGCTGAACATCAAACTTTTTGGGCTTATTCATCGGTTCTACCAAACTTTAATGATAATTATCAAATTGTTGATTACACGAATATTCTTAACGATGTTACTAACAAAAAATTATCGATTGTAGATAAGTTAACAGCGCTGCCTAATCGTCGAAGTTATGACGAGATATTAGGTAAAGAATTACGGCTTGCTAAGCGTCATGATTACAATATTACGTTGGCCATTATCGATATTGATTTCTTTAAAAAATTTAATGATTGCTACGGTCATCCACAAGGCGATATCGCGCTACAACGTGTTGCGACTAAATTGATGGCGTGCCTTAAACGACCAAGCGATTATGTTTTTCGCATCGGTGGCGAAGAATTTGCATTGGTTTTTTCGCGGGCCACTATTGCTGAAAGTCAGTTGTTTTTAGATAAGTTACGCACCAGTATTGAGTACTTACATATCGAGCATAGTAAAAGTAGTATTAGTGATTACCTCACTATCTCTATCGGTGGGTATGTCTTAATGCCGCCAGAAATATGCGATTCTCAAGCATTCTACGTTGAAGCGGACAAAGCCCTCTACGAAGCCAAAAAACAGCGAAACTTTGCTGTTGTTACTGGCACAAAAAACGGCTAACTATAAAATTAATAAGAAACTTTTTGCTTGTTTTTAGGTCAGTGTATTACTTTGGATTTTAATGGAATACATAAAACTATGACGGGATTTAAACGTTTATTGATCAGCGGCAGTCTAGCAGTGCTAATGACACAAGCTGCAATGGCATCTCAAAGTACTGTTGATGCCGCATTAAAAGCGGGAAAGTTGACACAAGCCATCAACGAATATAAAAGCCTTGAGAGTCGTGATAGCCAATCAATTACAGGCCAATTATTGTGGGCAAGGATCTTACTAGCGCAAGATAAAACTGAAAAAGCGTATGATCTGATGGAGCCATTGATAAAACAGGCGCCTAACAATGTCGATTTACAGTTTCGTTTTGGCCAAAGTGCAATGATTATGGCGCAAAAAGCGAGTATTTTTTCAAAATTAGGCTATGCCAAAGACGGTGTTAAAGCGTGGGAAGCAGCATTAAAAATTGACGCAAACCATAAAGATACATTAAATGGCCTGATCGGTTTTCATCGATTTGCCCCAGGAATGGCCGGCGGGGATATCGATCAAGCATTGGAATATGCCAAGCATTTGCAAAAAATTGATGGTGCTGCTGGTACCGCAAGTTTAGTGGGTGTTTATCAATCAATGGATAAGAAGAACCTGGCATTGCAAGAGCTTAATGAGGGTATTAAGCGGTATTCTGATAGCAGTCGATTGCTATTTATTAGAGCAATGAAACACATTAATGACGAAGAGTGGAATCTCGCTCATAAAGACTTAACTGATGCATTGACCCATGCGGCAGATGATATGGAAAAAAGTAATGCACTTTATCAGTTAGCTAAAGTTGCAGTGAAATCAGGCAAGAACGTTAAACAAGCAATTGATCACGTAACACAATTAATGAGTATTGAAGAACATCGTTACCCTCAATGGGGCAATCTTCGCTTAGCGCAACTCTATGTTGCAGATGATGATTTACTAAAGGCTAATTCAACCCTTAAGCTGGTGGATGACAGTGATGACGATGACTTGGAAGATGAAGTGAAGCGTCTTAAAAAGCGCATTAAAAAACTGAGTAAATAAACTCTTAATATTAAAAAACCGCTGAACTCAGCGGTTTTTATTCGATATTTTAAGCCAAAGTACTGTGTTTTTCGTGAAGGTTTGAAAGTAGCTGATCTTCTAATTCAAAGCGCTGCTCCAATCCTTCAATAAGGGTAGAGAGGTGCGTATCAAATTTATCAAAAATGTGCGCATTGTCAGCGTACTTTTCAGTAAATTCCAATGACATTTCTGTTGAAACACTGATCTTTGGGATCAATTCGTCAATGTGTAAAACACTACTTTCCCCGTGGACCTCACAGGCAGAAACAACTTCGCGATAAACCTCGAAATGCCCCGTAGAGACATAATCGACGAGCTTGTTGCAAAATTCGCTGATTTCTTCATCTTTAGGAAGCTGATGAGCATTTTGTTCATAAGGGGGGATGCCAGCAATTTGGCAATAAGTGACAATAAGCTCTTGGCGTTTATTTAACCAAGTATCAATTAAAAGATTAGAACCGCCCCATTGTTGACGTGCTTGTTTTACTTTTTCTAACATGAAACGTCTCCTGTGTGATTTCCGTAGTATTAAAGTTAAGATATGCTGCCTGTGAAAGCAATCATTATCAGTGCATTTTTTCTGATTGATGGCATGATTAGGTGCTGTGTAAATTGCGATATAAATGAATCAACATTCTAAAGAGTCCCATGAAAAAAATTAAACGCTTGAATCCTACTCGTCCGGCACTATGGTTTTTTTGCCAGCAAGATACATTTTGGATTCTTGATAACGAACAACTGCCTAAACAACAACTCGATTCTTTAGGCTTAACTTTTGATTCACAGGCACCTAAGTTTTTATTGGGATATCATCAATCATTGCCTTGTATTCTAGTTGATTTACAGCACCAAACTATTGATTTACCGCAAGGTCAGTGGCGTGGATTACGTGACATCATGTTGTCGTCTGATGAGATTCTCAGCGCGTTGGTTGGGCGTGCTTGGCAAGTTGCCAATTTCGTGCGAACTCACCAATTTTGCGGTCAGTGTGGTCAACAGATGATGACAATCCATTGGGAAGTCGCGGCGCAATGTCGCTCATGTGGCCACCGTGCTTATCCACGTATATCACCAGCGGTAATCATGGCTGTCATTAAAGATGGTAAGATTTTACTCGCAAAAAACAAACGCAATAAAGGTGAAATCTATTCGGTATTAGCCGGCTTTGTTGAGGTTGGGGAAACATTAGAACAAACGGTTATTCGTGAAGTAAAAGAAGAAACCAATATTACGGTTAAAAATGTACGCTATTTCGGCTCACAGCCGTGGCCATTTCCCCATAATATTATGGTGGCTTATTTAGCCGACTATGACAGTGGCGAAATAAAAATAGATCCTCATGAGTTGATCGCCGCTGATTGGTTTGAGCGTGCTAACTTACCCGAAATTCCAGGCGAGCATAGCATTGCTCGGCAAATGATCGAGCATGTGTTAAGTGATTAATTATCAGCTCTGCGAGTTAATTAGGCAGCGCTGTGAGTACCTTTGGTAGATTCTATTTTTTGTGCTCTTGATAGCTGTTTAGTAAGGCTATGGCAGTAATGTTTAATGCCAGAAAAGAAACCCAATAAACAAGCATCAACGGAAGTGGAGTTAATTGGCAAATCAGCCACAAGGAAATACTCAGTAAAATCCATCCTGTCGTGTATAAGGAGTGTTCGAGTCGTGATGTTAAACGTCGATTAAACGTTTGACGAAAATGCTTATTCATCGACATTGATAATACAAAATTTGATTCGAAGTCGATCACAATATTTGATGGTGTGGAAATTAAAGGATTTGTCTGGCAGACGTAACCAGAAATATTCAATTGAGATTATTGGAGCCATATCTCCAATTAGAATTGATCTAGGTTAGTTTTTTAGGCTAAGTCGGTGATACAATAGCGCGCAATTTTACTATTGAAGGGCTAGTGTTAATGGCTGAGTTAAAGAATGATCGTTATTTACGTGCGTTGTTAAAGCAACCTGTTGATCAAACTCCAGTATGGATGATGCGTCAAGCAGGACGTTATTTGCCAGAATATCGCGAATTACGCGCTAAAGCGGGTGATTTTATGTCGCTATGTCGCGATGCCGATTTTGCGTGTGAAGTAACACTTCAACCACTGCGTCGTTACGACTTAGATGCCGCTATCCTATTCTCTGATATTTTAACTATCCCTGATGCAATGGGGTTAGGTCTGCGTTTTGAAACAGGTGAAGGCCCAGTATTTGATCGTCCTATTACGTGTTTACGCGATGTGGAAAAAATTGGCATTCCAGATCCTGAAGACGAATTAGGTTATGTAATGAATGCCGTTCGTACTATTCGCAAAGGCTTAAATGGCGACGTGCCACTTATAGGTTTCTCTGGTAGCCCTTGGACGCTAGCGACATACATGATTGAAGGCGGTACATCTAAAGCCTTTACTAAAATCAAAAAAATGGCATTCGCTGAGCCAAAAACATTACATTTATTGTTAGATAAATTAGCTGACTCAGTTATTTCTTATTTAAATGCTCAAGTTGCTGCCGGTGCACAATCATTAATGATCTTTGATACGTGGGGCGGTATTTTGTCGCCACGTGATTACCGTGAGTTCTCATTGCGCTACATGGCGAAAATCGTTGACGGTTTGACGCGCGAAAATGAAGGTCGCCGTGTGCCAGTGACGTTGTTTACTAAAAATGGCGGCCAGTGGATTGAAGAAATCGCAGCAACAGGTTGTGATGCGGTAGGTCTTGATTGGACAATCGATATTAGCGATGCTAAAGCACGCGTTGGCGATAAGGTTGCACTACAAGGTAATATGGATCCTTCAATGTTATATGCTTCACCTGAACGCATTGGTCAAGAAGTTCAGCATATTTTAGAGCAATATGGTCATGACAATACAGGTCACGTATTTAATTTAGGTCATGGTATCCATTTAGATGTGCCACCAGAAAATGCAGGTGCGTTCATTAAAGCAGTGAATGAATTATCTCGTCCATTTCACAAATAGTTGAATTATTTCATCAAGTCTATTTGATGAACTAAAACTAATTGATCATCGAATTGTCATAAAAGCCGTTTATCTTGATAAACGGCTTTATTTTTTAGGGAGATACATTTTTATGAAACTAGTGATTGGCAATAAAAACTATTCGACATGGTCACTTCGACCTTGGCTCTTGATGACTCATTTCAATGTTAATTTTACGGAGCTAATGGAGTCTTTGGCACCAGAAAAACTTTCTGAACGATTAGCGCAGTATTCAGATAGTAAGAAGGTTCCGGTTCTCATTAACAAAGAGCTGAACGTTTGGGATTCTTTAGCAATTTGTGAATATGTTAATGAACAGTGTTTGGCGGGGCGTGGCTGGCCAAAAGATCCTGCGCAACGTGCAATTGCTCGTAGTGTTAGTGCGCAAATGCATAGCGGTTTTGGTGCTATTCGCAATGAGATGCCAATGAATATTCGAGCAAAGCGTCGCATTGAATTGTCAGAAGACGCTAAGAATGAAATTAATCAAATGCAACTGTTATGGCACCGTTTACTGCAAAATAGCAGCGGCCCTTGGTTGTTCGGCGAGTTTTCTATTGCTGATTGTATGTATATTCCAGTAATTTTGCGTTTTGAAACTTATGGAATTTCGTTATTGCCGTCAACTAAACAATATCGTGATGCTGTGTTTGCGAATGAAGCCGTTAAACAATGGATTGATGCCGCTTTGCAAGAAACAGAAGTTGTGGCCGTTGATGAGGCGGGCGAAGAGCGGTAAAACGCTCTAATGATTATTGACCGCTGATGAGTGTTGATGCAAAAACTGACGTGCTTCATCCTTCGAAAGCGGCTTACTAAAATAATAACCTTGAATTAATTCACAATTGTTGTCTTTAAAGAATTCTAATTGCGCTTTGGTTTCTACGCCTTCAGCGACTACTCTCAAATTTAGACTATGGGCCATAGAGATAATGGCTTTTGCAATGGCTTTGCTATTTGGGTTGTGTTCAATCTCGCGCACAAAAGATTGATCTACTTTTAATACATCTACTGGTAAGCGCTGAAGATAGCTTAACGAAGAATAGCCAGTGCCAAAGTCGTCAATGGATAGTGAAAAACCAAGATTTTTAATAACATCAAGCATCAATGTCATCTTCTCTGGATCGTCCATTACAATACTTTCGGTCAGCTCTAGTTCGATAAAATGGGGCTTAATATCGATTTCATCCATTAGTCTAGCAAGCTCTAATGGATAGTCTGATAGTTGAAACTCGCGTGCAGATACATTAATGGCCATGTGGACATTGTCATAACCTAATGAATGCCAATGAATAAGCTGTGTTGTTGCAATGCGGAAAATGTATCGCCCTAAATCTCTGATAATCCCTACTTCTTCGGCAACTGGAATAAACTCATCAGGCGACACTAAACCCATGGTTGGGTGATGCCAACGCACCAAGGCTTCAAAGCCGTAAATTATTTCATTACTCGCTATCACTTTAGGCTGATATAACACTTCTATTTCTTTACGTTTTATCGCTTCGCGTAGCTCTAGTTCAACTAAGTTGCGACGCTCTGCTTGCTCATTCATTGAACGGCTAAAAAAGTGGAAGTTATTTCGGCCATTGGTTTTGGCGTAATACATCGCGGTGTCGGCATTTTTCAATAGAGAGTCTGCGTCGGTACCATCACCTGGATAAATAGCTATTCCAATGCTGGTACCAATGTTGGCAAGTTGATCGTTGAGTGTAAAATCGCGTTGAAAGTCTTGCTGGATTTTCGTTGCGATTGTTTGAACTTGACTCACGTCAGTGATGTTATTAAGAATAATGGTAAATTCATCACCCGATAATCGAGAAACAATGTCAGTTTGTCGTACGTGGCTTTGTAGTCTCTGTGCTGATTGAAGGAGTAATTCATCGCCAGCGTCATGGCCTAGAGTGTCATTGACGAGTTTAAATTTATCTAAATCAATAAATAAGATAGCCAACGTTTGTTCATGACGTCTTGCATTGGTAATGGCATTGGAGAATGAATTGTGGAACATTGCACGATTCGCTAACTTTGTCAGCGGATCGTAGTTAGCCATGTAAAATAATTCATCCTGGGTTTTCTTGCGCTGTGTAATGTCAGAAAAAACAGCGACTATATAATTTAAACCTTGCTCGTCCGATGGTCTTACGGCATTGAGTGCTAGTTCTAATACATATTGAAAGCCATCTTTACGATAATCGCTTACTTCACCCTGCCAATGTCCACTGGTATTCAGCTGGATTTCTAAGTCATCTCGATTCATTAATTGGCTAAGTACGGGTAGTGGTTTCCCTTTCATTTCATGTATTGAGTACTGCGTGATGTCGGTAAAAGCCATGTTAATGGCGACAACATTGTAATGAGCATCAAGAATGGCAATGGCATCATTAGTATTATCAAATACAGAAGCGTACAGTGCGATCTGAGCCTGTATTTCTCGTTGTTTTGTTATGTCTAATAGTGTTCCGGTTAATCGCTGAGGCACTTGATTATCATCCCAGCGCGATATCTCACCAGTCAGCTTCAACCATACCCAATCAGTATTGGCACTAGCACGAAATTCAATATTAAAATGCTTTTGATTGTTGGCAATAAATGATCTGCTGTATTCTGAAAATCGTGTGCGATCATCTGGGTGAATTTTTTCGACAAGTTGGCGCATACTCAATAATACATCTTTGTTGCCCATAGCGAGAACGGCAGTGCTGTGTTTATCGAGAAATAGTTCTTGAGTATCTAAGTTTAAATCCCACAATCCCTCACCAGCACCTTTTAATGCAAGCGATAAGCGTTCTTCACTTTCTCTTAATGCGTTTTGTGCGCCAGAAATGGCGCCTAGCATGCCATTAATGCTATTCACCAAGGTGTCAATTTCACGAACCTTACTAGCAGGGGCGCGTTGATTATAATCTTTATCGCGTGTTATTTGGCGCGAGAAAGTAACCAGTTGATAAAGCGGTCTAGTTACCGATTTTACAATGTTACTAGACATCACTGCACTGATAATAATTGCGAGTAGCAGCAAGGCTCCGCCAATATAAATAAACTCGAATTGTCGAGATTGTAACTCTTCAGTGTCAGCAGCAACATGTAAATAGCCGATGATAAAATTATTAACCGTAATGTCTTTGAATATTTCGATAGCATCATTATTAATAATGACTGCCGGTTGTTTATTGTCAGATAAGCTATTGATGTTCCAGTTATTGACGTATGTTGCTATTTCATTATTGTCATTGTCTGATAGACGAGCGAAACGAATTTCAGGGTGATATTTTAAGGATTCTAATACTGTAATCGCCATTTGATGATTGTCTTCAGCTAAGGCGATGCCGCTGTTATTGGAAACGGCAAGGCTAATGGCGTTGATTTCATTAATGTAATTAGTGCGATGAGTAGTTTTGTCGTACACGACGAAACCAGCAAAGGTCAGTAACAAGATGATAATGCTACTAATGATCAGTGAAATTGTGAGTTTGCTACGCAGTGAACGCTTGGGTTGTACACTGTTTTCTTGTTGACCCGACTCGTTCGGATGAGAGAGCAAATTGTATTCCTTTAATCACGCAGCGAAGTTAGTTGCATCATTAACTAATAGCTCATCAATTAATGTCCACGTTTCCAATGATTTGAAAGTTGGAACAATTTGATATTACACAGACAACTAACTGTTCAAAATATCTACCAATTTATACACTTTCTACGGTATTTTCTCAATAGGTTAATTGGCATAGTGGTCAGCGCTATCTGCAGCGCTGACCTAAGGTCTTACTTAAGATTTGTGCTCGCGTTCAATTGCGCGGTAGGCAATATCAGTGCGATAAAAGACACCGTTCCAATCAATGGCTTTTGTTAACTCATAGGCACTTTGTTGCGCTGAAGTTACTGTTTCACCAAGTGCCGTTGCACAAAGTACACGACCACCAGCTGTTACTACATTATCATCAACCATTTTAGTGCCAGCGTGAAAAACTTTAGCATCGTTGGTAGCGTTTGTAATACCTGTGATCACATCGCCTTTGGCATAATTTGCTGGGTAACCACCTGCGGCAAGTACAACACCAACAGCGGCGCGTGAATCGAATTTAGCGTTCACTTGATCTAAACGCTTATCAAAAGAGGCCTGAACCAATTCAACTAAATCAGATTGCAAACGCATCATGATTGGCTGCGTCTCTGGATCGCCAAAGCGGCAGTTGTATTCGATAACCTTAGGTGTGCCATCGCTCATGATCATTAAACCGGCATAGAGGAAACCTGTATAGGTATTTCCTTCGGCTTTCATGCCATTCACCGTTGGGTAAATCACTTGCTCCATGATGCGATTATGCATTTCTGGTGTCACAACTGGTGCCGGAGAGTAAGCACCCATGCCGCCAGTATTTGGACCTGTGTCACCATTACCAACACGTTTGTGATCTTGGCTGGTTGCCATCGGTAGCACGTTATCACCGTCAACCATGACAATGAAAGACGCTTCTTCGCCATCTAAAAACTCTTCGATAACCACGCGGCTACCGGCTTCGCCAAAGGCATTGCCAGCAAGCATGTCTTTGATAGCGTCTTCCGCTTCTTCAAGCGTCATTGCCACTATCACGCCTTTACCAGCGGCTAAGCCGTCGGCTTTAATCACAATCGGTGCGCCTTTTTCACGTACGTACGCGATAGCAGGGTCGATCTCAGTAAAGTTCTGATACCATGCCGTTGGAATGTCATGACGCGCTAAAAAGTCTTTAGTGAATGCTTTAGAGCCTTCAAGTTGTGCAGCCCCTTCTCGCGGACCAAAGCACTGTAAACCAGCTGCTTCAAATGCATCGACCACACCAATAACCAAGGGGGCTTCTGGGCCAACAATGGTCATTTCAACACCGTTGTCTTTAGCAAAAGCGATAAGCTTTTCAATGTCACACACGTCAATATCAACATTCGATACTTTATCTTCTAACGCGCTACCCGCATTTCCCGGTGCAACAAACACCTGTGTCGCTTTACTCGATTGAGCAACTTTCCAAGCAAGCGCATGCTCACGACCACCACTACCAATAATTAATACGTTCATGAAGTTACCTAAATTTATATTCTATTCTTACAAAGATTAAATGATGGGTTTGTAAGTCAGCTAGCTAATATTGCGACAACGAAATTTGGCTAGCTGGCAACCAAACACAAATTTAATGGCGGAAGTGACGCATGCCTGTGAATACCATTGTCATGCCTGCTTCATCAGCGGCTGCAATAATTTCTTCATCACGAATCGAACCACCGGGCTGAATAACACAAGTGATACCCGCTGCCGCTGCGGCATCGATACCATCGCGGAATGGGAAGAATGCATCTGACGCCATCACGCTACCAGGAACTACAAGACCTTCGTCTTCTGCCTTGATACCCGCGATTTTAGCTGAATAAACACGGCTCATTTGGCCAGCGCCAACACCGATAGTCATACCGTCTTTGGCATACACAATTGCGTTAGATTTAACGAACTTAGCGACTTTCCAACAGAACATTAAGTCGGTTAACTCTTGCTCGCTTGGCTGACGTTTTGATACAACTTTTAAGTCGTCTAGGTTCACCATGCCTAAATCTTTATCTTGCACTAACATGCCGCCGTTAACACGTTTGTAATCAAGACCAGCGTCTTTAGCACTGAACTGGCCACATGCTAATAAACGAACGTTTTTCTTCGCCGCAACAATAGCTACCGCTTCGTCGCTTACGCTTGGCGCGATAATAACTTCAACAAACTGACGGTCAACAATGACTTGCGCCGTTGCTGCATCTAACTCACGATTAAAAGCAATGATACCGCCAAACGCTGATGTTGGGTCGGTCTTAAAAGCACGGTCGTAAGCACTAAGAATGTCCTCGCCAATGGCTACACCACATGGGTTAGCGTGTTTAACGATCACACAAGCTGGCTCGTTGAATTCTTTAACACACTCTAATGCTGAATCAGTATCGGCGATGTTATTAAACGATAGTGCCTTACCCTGTAATTGTTTCGCAGTCGATACAGAGGCTTCTGCTGGGTTAGCTTCAACATAGAAAGCCGCTTGCTGGTGGCTGTTTTCGCCGTAGCGTAAATCTTGTTGTTTAACTAACTGGGTATTGAAAGTACGTGCGAATTTAGAATCTTCGCTGCTTTCTTCGCGATGTGATGGCACCATGGTGCCGAAGTAATTAGCAATCATACCGTCGTAAGCAGCTGTGTGCTCAAACGCGGCAATGGCTAAGTCAAAACGTGTTTGGTAAGTCGTAGCACCATCATTTTCGTTCATTTCATTAATCACGCGATCGTAATCGCTAGCGTTAACGATAATAGTCGTGTCTTTGTGATTTTTAGCCGTTGAACGAACCATTGTCGGACCGCCGATATCAATATTTTCAATCGCATCTTCTAAAGAACAGCCTTCTTTTGCTACGGTATCTGCAAATGGGTATAAGTTCACAACAACCATGTCGATTGGGTTGATGTTATTCGCTTCCATTACCGCTTCATCCATACCGCGACGGGCTAGAATACCGCCATGAACTTTTGGGTGTAGTGTCTTTACACGACCGTCCATGATTTCTGGATGACCTGTATAATCTGAAACTTCGATTGTATTGATCCCGTTTGCTTCCAGCAATTTGGCCGTACCGCCCGTAGAAAGAATTTCTACGCCACGTGCATTTAGTGCAGTGGCGAGTTCGACGATACCTGTTTTATCTGAAACGCTTAATAACGCGCGCTTGATAGGTCTTGATGCTGACATGTGGATGAAGCCTCATAAATTAAAGTTGTATAAAAGTTTTTATCATTCAACATCTTATGTAAAGAAGTTAATCATAAACACTTTTTGCTTTTGAGTATGTGTGACTAGACTCAAAATTTTGGCGCTCATTTTACAAGAAAATGTGATCTATGTGGCAAAAATATTCGCTATATCTAAAAATTAATAAGTAATTACTCATGCCATGTTGTGAATTAATGAATTAATTCACGTGCTTGGTCATTTAAAATTGTTTTCGGCGATTGATTGCATCTCAAAAACTCATGCTTTATGTTGAGTGATTACCGACATAAATGAGCAGTGACACGTAAAGGATTTACTGATGATAAATATCGAGCAATATCTTTTAAAGCTTCCGACAGGAATATTGAGTTTAGTTGCTGTTTTGCTCGCGAGTTTTGGCCCTCCTTTGATTTTAGTCGTGATAGCTGTCTGCCTAGTATTTGCAGATATAACTCTGGGTTACATTAAACAACAGGCAATGAACTCATTATTAAATAAGCATAAGCAGTTAGCGCACAAAGTGAGGAAGTTAGAACAAGACAAGCAAGCAGCAGAAAAATTAGCACAATCGATCCCCCAATTTGGTCGTAAAGTTTTTCCATTATGGTCTCAACATATTCAAGATTGTATCGATCTTTCTACCCGAGAAATCAATCAGATTTGTCATTACTTTACCAATACAATTGAGCACCTAAAGTCAGGGGGGAAGTTGTCGCATGGTCAACTGATGGATGGTGAATATGATTTAATTGCAAATCAAGTTATTGAAAATGCGCAACATGGTATTGAGTCAATTCAGTTTCAAGATCGTGTTACACAAATTATGTCCCACATGAACGCAACAATGACGGAATTGAGTTTTAAATGCGAAAGTAAATACCCAATTAATATTGATGAATTTCTTCATATCAATTCAGCAACGTACACGACTGAAGACGAGCGATTGGCTTATCAGCAGCTCATCGGAAAGCCGGCGATTGCTGCAGAGCAGCTAGAAGATAAAGATGAGGTAACATTGTTTTAAGCACTTAAGACTTACTTCCTTAAATTGTTATATAGACTATGGCGACCTCCATTGGGGAGAAACACAGCGTGAATACGATCTTTCTGGCCTTGTGTGAACATCAACAATTCATTGTCAGCGACAGATGGGGTCATGAAGTTCATAAACATATCACTACTTCCGCAAGAATACATTGGATAACTTGGATGTTTTGAGAAGCCAGTGCTCGTTAGTGGAGTGTCACTCACACCGTCGTCTTTTTCACACGAATAACCGCCGTCTATATGCCTTAGATTGAGCCAGTGGCCTATTTCATGAGTTGTTGTTCTACCGAGGTGTAACTCTTGTGAAAACGCTAAAGGAGCAATAGTACCGAACGCTTGATAAGCAACAATAACTCCGTCTGTTAAGGGGTCTCCGCCGGGGAATTGACCGCGCCCAGCAACTCTAACTTTTCCGTGCCTATTAGCGCCATCGATCAGCCAAATATTGAGGTATTGATCTGTAGGCCATGCATCTTTACCACCTTGATCGCTAAAAGGAATTTTACTGGAGTCGCCATAAGTGAGATCTTGAGTTCTTGTAACGCCTTGGGTTGGTAAACCATTTGGGTCAACTGACGCCATTTCAAATTCAATATTAATATCTGCAATAACCGATTTAAATTCGGTAGGAGTGTTCGATAGATCAGAATTATTCTTTCGATAGTCTTTATTTAGCACTGCAATTTGCGACAGAATTTTTTCATTACTAATGTTTGATTCATCTGTTGGTGTGTCTTGATAAAGTACATGTACAACTATTGGAATACGCAGGAAAACGTTTTGACCTAGTATTGATAACTTAAAATTTAAACGTGCGATGGCTTGATTATCATCAGTAGCTGATATCTCTATTTCATATTCATTGTCGCGATTTTTATCTTGAGGAATAGAAAAGTCTGGTCTTGATATGAATGATAATTTTCCAGATGTTGAGTCAATGACGAAACGGCTTTGATCAGTGCCGCCGCTAATACTATAAGTAATATTATCTAAATCCTCATCGATAGCTTTGGCTTGATAGCCTGTGTATAAGATATCATCTAGAATACTAAAATTAGCGCTAGATGTAAAAATAGGTGCTTGATTTTTAATTGAATTGTCACTTTCTGCGGTGCAAGAAGATAGAAATATAACGGTTATCAACATTAACGATATAGTTTTTATAGCGCGACAATTCAAACTTGATTCAATACGTTTGAGCATATTATTTCCATCCGTGCTGCTTAATTTTGAGACTAGTTTAAAGTGCAATTCTAGCTATTTCTATTGCGTTAAATAGATTGTTTAATGGGTAAAATTCGAATGTTAGCGTCGGGCTAAGCATTGAT
>MPDF01000051.1 GCA_001874365.1 Gammaproteobacteria bacterium MedPE
AGATCATTGAGTATTGTTATCTATACAGTAAAGGGGCTTTGATAGAAACTAACAATATTCATGAATGGATCATTTATGCTAATCAAAAAAGGCGCCAGTCTGTATTTAGAAACTTTGAAATAGACCTTCATGACGGTCGCTGGTTCTTGGCCACAGAACGCGTTATTGAAAACGACTTTATTTTCTTTTATGCCACCGATATTTCCGAGAAAAAACAAACTGAACAACGCTTAAAGCTTGCTTCTCAAGAATTGTTTAAACTCGCAACAACGGACTCTCTAACCGACAGCCATAATCGTCGGTACTTTCTTGAAATAGCCAATATTGAATTACAGCGCAATGCTCGTTCGGGGAATGATTGCAGTATCTTAATGATCGACCTTGACCACTTTAAATCCCTTAATGATAAATTTGGTCACCAAGGAGGCGATTTAACACTTACCCAAAGCGCTAAAACCATAAAAGACAACCTACGTCCTTACGATATTTTTGGACGAATTGGTGGAGAAGAATTTGCCGTTTTATTACCGAATACAGATCTTACCAGCGCCTTTGACATTGGACAGCGGATCCGCAATGCGATCGAAGAACAAACTGTGGATTACCTTACACACAAAATCCGAATTACCGCTTCTATCGGCGCCTCAAATTCTAGAGAAAACGAATTATCATTAGAGCTTATAATGTCGCGAGCTGATACAAATCTGTACAGGGCTAAAAATCAAGGACGTAATAAGGTTGTTGCAAGCCCTGAATAATCATGTCTAATGGTTCTTGGTGATTTAGAGAACCAACGTTGGCATGACGCACTAAATGTGGCCTGCTCTTGATACCCTAATAGATCTGAAATATGTGAAAACGGCAACCGGCTTTGCGTTAAATAATGCCATGCAAGTTGCGACCTTACCTTGTTTTTAACCTTTACAAAGCTTGTGCCTTCGGCTGATAAAAAACGATGTAATTGACGTGTATGAATCCCTAATATATGCGCAATGGTGTCGTTGTTACATTGATGGATCGCCATCAATGGCTTTATTAGCTGAGCAACTTTATCTTCCAGTCTTACCACTTGTTCCCCTTGTGCTTTTAGATAACGTAGTGATGTTTCAAACTGCGGTGTATGGCGAGTATTAATTGACAGATTAAGATCATCTTCATCAAAAATGATGCCTGACAAATTTTTGAATTCAGCAACATGGCACCCGAAGTGTTTTCCATACGCACGTTGGTTTTGTGTGATTTTTTGCGGAAAATAAACTTCTCTAGGCGACCACTTATCATTTGTCAGCTCACGTATAACCCCCACCATTAACCCAATACTCAGTTCAGTAACCTGTGTTATATCAGGAAGCGGTTGCAGCAAGATATCAAAAGAGAGTAAGACACCATTAGCTTTCTCTGATGGCGTTTTCTTAATGCTTATCGCCGGACTATGAACATGTAAATATTTAGAAACTAAAGCGAGAACATCGCGTAAGGTTGTACTTGATTGAGCTACTAATGCAATTGGGCCGAGAATATCAAAGCGTTGACGCGCTGCTAGTTGCAAACCAAAATCAGAGCATTTAAGTTGCTGCGCACAATAATTGAGTAAACTGATGTAATCACGATACTCAATGAATTGCGATTCTAAATTGTTAAATTCTACAGCGATATTGCATTGACTTAGTAACGTTGTCGCATCGCCACCTAACTCATTGATAAGTGATTCAATGCCTTGAAGAGATGTCGCTCTAATATAGTTTTTCATTGTGTAGTATCAACATCAGGAATTAACAAGTTGTCTAAAAATATCAAGTTTTTAGCAATCAATCTATGCATTATGGTCAAAGTTAATATTGGGTGATCATAGCAATGAACAAAAAATACGACTACATCATCATTGGAGCCGGTAGCGCGGGGTGTGTACTTGCAGCACGTTTAAGTGAAGACCCTACAGTGAATGTTTGCCTTATTGAAGCAGGTGGAAAAGACAGTAGCGCGTTAGTGCAGATGCCAGCTGGCCTTGCAGTAAGCGTTCCGTATGGTGTGAACAGCTGGCACTATCAAACAACACCTCAAGCTCAATTAAACAATCGTTGTGGTTTTGTTCCGCGAGGTAAGGTATTAGGCGGAAGTAGCTCAATCAATGCCATGGTGTATATTCGAGGAAATCGCTGGGATTATGACCATTGGGCAGCGCAAGGTAATGATGGTTGGAACTATGAAAGTCTCCTACCCTACTTCATCAAAGCGGAAAACAATCATGCGATAGTGAGTGATTATCATGGTAATAGCGGGCCTTTACATGTTAATGAGCTCCAATGCCCGAGTCCTATTAATAATTTATTTTTAGATGGTTGTGTAGAACAAGGTATCGCGATCAACCAAGATATCAATGGTGAAGAACAAGAAGGCGCGCGACTATCGCAAGTCACTCAGCATAATGGTGAACGATGCAGTGCCGCTAAAGCATACCTAACACCCAATTTAACACGCCCTAATCTCACCGTATTAACTCATGTGCAAGTACAACGATTAGTTATTGAAAACGGACATGTCGACGGTGTAATTATTAAACATAAAAAAGACATCTCAGTGTTATCGGCAACCAAAGAAGTGTTGCTCAGTGCCGGTGCTATCAACTCGCCGCAACTCTTGATGTTATCAGGCATTGGCGATGAATCAGCATTACAAAAAGCGCATGTCCCTTTAAATATTCATTTGCCTGGCGTAGGTAAAAACTTGCAAGATCATCTAACCGTTGTGCCACTTTATCGCGCAAAAACCTCTGCAGGTACTTTTGGGATTAGCGTGTCAGGTGGCGCTAATATTCTAAGCCAAAGTTATCAATGGTTTAGGTATCGTAGAGGTAAATTGACTAGTAACTTCGCCGAGTCACATGCCTTTGTCTCTATCAATAAAGACTCGCCAGCTCCCGATATTCAAATGGAGTTTGTCATAGGACTTGTTGATGACCATAGCAGAAAATTACATTGGGGACACGGATACAGTGTTCACGCAAGTTTAATGCGCCCTAAGAGCAGAGGGACTATTACTCTGCGCGATAATAACCCCAATTCAGCGCCACTCATTGATCCGAACTACCTTGATCACCCTGACGACTTAAACACCTTATTAGCGGGGCTTAAGAAAACGTTATCAGTATTAGAAAGTTCAAGCTTTGACAGTATTAAAGGTCAAATGATTTATCCACTCGATCGGCATAGTGATCAACAGCTTATCGAATTTATTCGCCAAACCGCCGACACTGAATATCATCCTGTTGGTACCTGTAAAATGGGCGATGTAAATGATAAATACAGCGTTGTAGATAATAGGCTAAAGGTTTACGGGGTTGATAATCTACGGATAGTTGATGCGTCAATCATGCCAACGATAATCACCGGTAACACCAATGCAGGGGTGATAGCCATCGCTGAAAAAGCGGCGGATATGATAAAACTTGGTCATTAGTTCAGTTGCCGCTACAATGAATAGATCATCAACCAGCCAAGATTAACGTTATGGAAAACACCATTGAACCAAGCACTAAAAGTACCTCGAGTGGAAAAGCGGTATATATTCTTTATTTAGTCAGCATCTTATTTCCGGTGGCAGGCTTAGTCGGTATAGTGCTCGCGTATTTAGAACAGGATAAAGCCCCAGAGTGGTTACGAACCCATTTTAGATATCAGATCAGAACCTTTTGGATTGGTCTGCTTTATTTTGTCATTGGTTTTGCTTTACTGATTATCATTATAGGTTGGTTTATCTTACTGTTTAACGTGATCTGGCTAATTATTCGTATGATTAAAGGACTCCAAGCAATTGACGCCAAAGAGCCCATTGAAAACCCAACTAGCTGGATGTTTTAGTTAGCCTCACCTCGCCAAGTTTTGCCCTTCAATTGTTCTAAAAGTGAGGTTGATACGCGGCGTGGTGACGGATTTAGTTGGCGGGAGTCTATGCAACCAGTGAGATTGTGTAACTCCTTTCATGACTAACAAGCTGCCATGTTGTAAATAAAGCGACATAGTTTCCTGTGTTTGCTTATGCTTAAACGCAAACTTGCGCTCAGCACCAAAGCTTAACGATGCGATCGCGCCATTTTTTTTCAAATCCTTTTCACCATCGCTATGCCACGCCATTCCTTCACTGCCATCATGATAAAGATTTAATAAACAGGCGTTATAATTCTCACCTGTTTCCCGCTGTGCAATTGATTTTAATTGTTGAAGAAGCGGCGTAAATGGCTGGGCAATTTTAGTATTATTTGAATACGTGTAATGAAATGGTTGCTCACCTACCCAAGCAATTTTTCGCGCAGTTTCAATTGTTTTTCCAAACATCGAAGAACGATCGGGCTGCCAATCTATATCAGTCAATAGTTGTTGGTAGTAAAAATCGGCATCTCGCTGATCGACGACAGGCCCATAATAATTTACAACACCGTCACGATGTAACAAATTGGCTAGCGCAGAGGATTCACTGAAGAGATCAAACATAAGGGAATATTAGAGAAAAAAGCATGGTGTTATCTTACTCCTTGTCAGGAAAAATAACACCATGCTTTGGAAGGTGCGATATTACATCACTGATTGTAAATAATTAGGCAAGCTAATTTTGTCAATCAGTCGTAGCTGCTGCTCTAACCAATAAATATGGTCTTGCTCTGTATCTTCCAATAATGGCATTAATACATTACGTGTTTGAAAATCTTGTTTTTTCTCGCACAAAGCAACTACATTACGTAAGTCATCTTGCACTCGATATTCGACATCCAAGTCGTTTTGCAACATTTCTGGGACCGTTTTTCCAATAGCAAGCGCGTCACGCTTGCTGGCATCAGGATGCCCTTCTAAAAATAAAATACGCTCAATAAGCGCTTCAGCATGCTGCTTTTCATCTTCAAATTCATGAGCGATACGTTCATGAAGTTTGCTAAAACCCCAATCTTCATACATTTTTGCATGGACTAAATATTGATCCATCGCCGTTAATTCATGAGTTAATAATCGGTTTAAATTGTCGATAATTTCTTGATCGCCTTTCATCATAAGCTCCTATTCGCTATCAATCATTGATTGCTGATAATTCTCAATACCAATATTTTCAATTAGCGACAATTGCGCCTCTAACCAATCAATATATTCTTGTTCGTAGTCCATAATCTCCACCAGTAAATCTCGACTGACATAATCGCCAGCATCTTCACAACGCTGAATAACATCAGTAAGTAAGGTGTTTTGCTCCAATTGAACACTTAAATCACACTCAAGCATTTCTAAGGTGTGCTCACCAATTTTTAGCCGTCCAAGTTGCTGTAAATTAGGCAGCCCTTCGAGTAATAGAATGCGCTCTATCAACTTGTCACTTTGTTTCATATCTTTAATAGATTTTTTGTACGCTTTACTATTGAGGGCTTCTAACCCCCAGTTTTTAAATATTCGAGCATGTAGGAAGAACTGATTAATGGATGTCAGTTCAGCAGTTAAAACACGATTAAGCTGATTAACAATATCACTTTGAGGTTTCATGACCCACTCCATTGCATTAACAAGGTAACTGTTGATTTATTATGCACACAAATACACAGCAAATCAAAATTTTCTTTAATATCAATAGATTAAAGACAAAACTAAATCACATCGATTATCATATTCACGACGATTAGCTCTTTTGTAGGTATATCAATATTTTGTCATGCCACATGGATGGAGGTACTTAGAAAATGTCTGGAACATATTTTTTGCCATGGCGCCGTCCGATTGCTTACATGGATGTAAGTACTCAGATTGTCAGGAGATTAGAATCTTGACCGTTCATCCTCGGCTCTGGCTCCTGCTTCGCTCTACCTCCTAAATCCATTTAGTCGTGAACATATCGGCTCCTTGTCGTCCATGGCATCGCCCGATACCGTTCATCCTGAACATAAAAAGCCCCGAATTTTAAGTTCGGGGCTTTGATAGATTTGAGAGCGATTAAGCGACGACTTGTTGTCTCGTAGGCAGTAACACTGCTGCCGTCGCGTAAACTGTTAGTGTAATGATGGGAGCAAATAATAGTCCGATAACTGTCGCGACTCTCACACCCATTCTGCTGTAACCAAATGCATTTGCGATACCTGCACAAACACCAAACAATTTGTTATGTTTCTTGTCTACAGTAATACGATGCCAAATACTCATAATGTTCTCCTAAGAAATCTCGTTAACTAGGGTTAAGATGCCAGCACTCACTATCATGCCGATCACTGGCAAAAGGTATATCCATAAAATGGTGCTAGACATCAACATAATTTAAGACGCCAACTTTTGCTTTAGTTGTGCAAGCTCGTTATCAATCGACTCTTCACGTTCCATTTGCTTGAATTGTGCTTCAACTGACTGTGCATCTTTGTTACCCATTTCATAGCTCTCAATTTCAGACTCAATGGCGTCAATTTTCTTTTCAAAGTGTTCAAAACGTATTAGCGCATCTTCAACTTTATTGCTATTTAACTGTTTTTTCACTTTTAAACGTGTCTGAGCTTGTTGCTTACGAGCAAGTAATGATTGCTGCCTTGTACGTGCCTCTACCATTTTTTGTTCCAGGCGTGAGGCATCAGCGTCAGTTGTTGACAGAGCGTCATTGTATCGAACCAGCTCTTCTTCTAGTGCATCAACCTGCTCTGTGGATTGTTGCTTTTGAAGCAATGCACTACGTGCTAAATCTTCTCTCCCCTTGTTTAACGCTAATTCAGCTTTACTGGCCCAATCACTGACATTAGCTTTGGCTTTAGCTAGGCTAGCTTCTAGTGTCTTGCGCTCAGCAATATGCTTTGCGGCATTGGCGCGTAACTCAACTAATGTTTCTTCCATCTCTTGAATCAACAGACGTACTAACTTCTTAGGATCTTCTGCTTTGTCTAACATTGTGTTGATGTTTGCGTTAATGATGTCACTGAATCGGCTAAAAATACCCATAATAATTCTCCACTATATAAAAATGTAATTCGTTGTTTGTTACTATTGCTAGTTACTTAGTTGAAACTTCTTTTTTCTCAGGTTGTTTAACTGTTACTGTGACCTTTGTTTTTGGTGCATTGTCAGTAACGCCTAAGTTAATTAATGACTGTTGAATATTTTGTTCAATGTCCCAATTAACTTGAGTAACTACTTCGCTAACTTGGTTTGTGAATGCATTACCAAGTGTTGCCATTAAGTGTTGTTTTGCTTTTTCAGATAACTCTGCCGCGTTAACGCTACTTCCTAAACCAGCGATAACCAATGTAGAAGCTAAAGCGATATTGCGTAATGTGTTTTGTAACTTAGTCATGATGGACTCCGTGTTTTCAAAGTAAATTAATGGTTGGCGTTTATTGTGCCGTTTCTTGATTTACTTATTGCACCCTGCGTGCCAAAACAACAAAAACATTAAAAAACAAAGGCTTAATAAAAAACCTAGCAGTGAAATAAATTTAAACCACAATTAAAAAAGCAATAAAAACCATTATTTGGTTTTTTTAACCAAAATAAATTCAATCAATATTTATACAGTTATTTTCTTTACGCGAAAAAAAAGAACGGCCAATGGCCGTTCTTTAATGAGAGCAATAAAGAGAGAGAGGAGAAACTATTCTTCGAGTCGTTTATTCCCCGAAATTGCTATTGAGCGGGGTTTCATCGCTTCTGGTACTTCTCTTTTTAAATCAATATGTAATAAACCATTATTTAGATCAGCAGCTTGCACTGTTACATAATCGGCCAACTGATATTTTCTTTCAAAACCGCGTTCTGCGATGCCTTGATATAAAAATTTACTTTCGGAATTGTCTTGCGGCTGTTTAGTGCCTTTTACTAACAATGTATTTTGATGGCTTGTGATTTCAAGTTCAGATTCGTCAAATCCCGCAACAGCTAATGTAATGCGATATTCATCTTCAGAAAACTGTTCAATATTATAAGGAGGGTAACCTTGATTATTACTTTTGTTACCAGTTTCAATCATTGACGCTAAACGGTCAAAGCCAATAGCACTGCGGTATAGTGGTGATAAGTCGATAGTACGCATAATATATTCTCCTAAGAAGCAATATGGTAGCTCTTTGCCGAAAACGTTTCGGTGGCTACAGTTGTTAATGGCCAGCTCATGCTGCACCTTTGTTATTAACATCACTGAGTGACTGTTAATGAGTGTGACAAGTTTTCCTGTCACTAATTACTTAATAGGGACGATAGTTATTCTTTCAAGGGCAATATGATATTTTTTACGTTTTTTTTGATAACCCATCTAATATTGAACACTGACTTTGTTCGTCGCCAGCGCAGGCATCATGCAGAAACTCGAGGTTCTTTACTATATTATTGAGCTCATTTATTTTTTCTTTTAATGCGCTAATTTTTTCACTCGTAAGTGCTTTTACCTCTTTGCTTGCTCTATTATTATCGTTAAATAATGCTATCAACTCTTTCGATTCGTCGATGCTAAATCCTGCAATCCTTGCACTTTTAATTAGACGAAGTTGGGCGATATTAGCGTCGGTAAATTGGCGGTATCCATTACTTGCCCGGCTAATTGTGCCGAGTAGCCCAATGTCATCATAATATCGAATTGTTTTTACTGGCATTGATAGCGCACGGCTTACTTGTGTAATACTCTTCATAATCTCTAGCCTTGATGTTTTAAATATAAAGCATTGCCAAGTACCGTCACACTCGACAGCGCCATTGCTAAGCCTGCTAATTGCGGTGATAAATAGCCCAGAGCAGCTGCTGGTATAGCAATTGTATTAAACATAAATGCCAACCATAAGTTTTGTTTTACTGTTCGCCATGTTCTTCTTGCAATATCAATAGCGGTTGCCACAAGCTTTGGATTATCCTGCATTAACGTGATTTGTGCGCTATTAATTGCAGTTTGAGTTCCGCCGCCCATCGCGATTCCTAAGTCAGCTTGTGCCAGAGCAGGCGCGTCATTAATTCCATCACCTACCATCGCTATTTTTACACCTAAGTTTTGATTCTTAGTAAGATATTGCTGTTTCTGCAATGGCGTTTGATGAGCATAACGCTCATTAATTAATAATGATTGAGCAACTAAATCTACGCTTTGTTGATTATCCCCACTTAATAATACACTTGATATATCAAGCTCAGCCAACTGTGCAATGGCCTCGTTACTTTGAGCACGCAATGAATCTTCTAACACAAATTGAGCTAAAACTCCCTCACTATCAGCGAATAGTACTTCACTACCACGTTGCGCATCATTGAGCGAAAGAGGCGTAACATTGTAATGTTCAAGTAGCTGACGGTTACCTAATAAAAAGCGTTCTTGACCTATATTAGCTACTAACCCTCTACCAGCAATAACATCCATTGAAGAACTATCTAGAATTAACGCATCTTCTAACCAAGGCTGACTAGCAATCGATAATGACAACGGATGATCGCTGTGAGTAATAAGTGTTTTTAATTCATTAAGTAATGGTGCTTTAGTAAACCAGCGGTAATCGGTTATCTGAGGTTGACCGACTGTTAAAGTCCCCGTTTTATCAAAAACAACCTTTTGTATTGTGCCAGCAATTTGCAACGCTTTAGGATCGCGGATCACGATACCTTGTTTAGCCGCTAACCCTGTTCCAACAACAATGGCAGCCGGTGTCGCTAGTCCTAATGCGCACGGACATGCAACCACCAATACCGCGACGCTATTAATCAGCGCGATTTCAAAACTTGCGCCGGCAATAAGCCAACTAATAAAAGTGACTGTCGCAATCATTAAGACGATAGGTACAAACCAGGCGGCAACTTTATCAACTAGCCGTTCAATTGGTGCTTTAGTATTCTGCGCTTGCCCTACCATCGCAATAATTTGTCCCAAATTACTTGCGCTGCCAATAGCATTAACCTTGAGTTCAATAACAGCATGTCCATTCACCGCGCCAGCAAAGACATCATCGCCAACACCTTTTACGACAGGTAAATGCTCGCCGCTGATAAAGGATTCATTAAACTCACTGTTACCGTTGATAATAGTGCCGTCTACAGGTACTTTTCCGCCAGCCATGACACGAACGATGGCACCTTCTTGAACATCATCAATAGCAATACGAGTGATAGCGCCATTAGTCACAACATTGGCAGTTTGAGGCTTTAACGCAATAAGTGACGCCATCGCGTCACCAGCCGATTTTTTTGCACGATCTTCAAGCCATTTACCAATTGATATAAACGTAATAATGACGGCAGAAGACTCGAAATAAAGTCCTCCTTCACGACCTAACCAGAACAGGAGATAGCAACTATAAAAATAGGCTGCACTTGTTCCAAGCACAACTAAGGTATCCATATTGGCAGTTTTGTTTTTAACACTTTGTAATGCACCGCGATAAAACGGCGCACCAATAACAAACTGAACTAGCGTTCCTAAAATAAACTCCAACCATCCCATCAGCATAAAATCAATACTAAAAAGCATAGCAATCATTGGCATAACTAATGGAAGTGTTAATAAGATTGCGGCTATTAATCGCCACGGCAGCTCTGCTTGCTTAATAGATAATTCTACATCACTGCTCAACTGCGCTTGATAGCCTTGCTCACTCAGTGCGTTTATAACCTGTGATTGGGAAACAAGATCGTTATTGCGATCAAGCAATAATTGATTAAGCGTGCTATTCACACGCACATCGCTTAGCCCTATTATCTTACTAAGTTTCTCTTTGGTTTTATTGGCACAGCCACTACAGCGCCAACCAACAATAGAATAAGTCTCTTGCGTATATTTTAATTGGTAACCCGCTTTGACAATGGTATCGATAACATCATGTAACGTTGAAGACTGACATTCAAATTGCGCTTGTTCATTAGTAAAACTCACATTTGCTTGAACACCTGATAGCTGATTGAGCTTATTATTAAGTCCATTGGCACAATTGTTACAGCGAAGCCCAGCAATTGATAATGAATATTTTATAGTGGAGTTAACAGACATAAGAACCTCTATTTGCGAAACCATTTCCTATTTATTTCACTAGTTTAAAGCTTCCAGTAACGGGAAGGTAAAGTTTAAAGTGAAATCTATAAATTTATGTTCTAACCTACTGATAATTGATTATTAAATTTACCACTGATAGAGTAAATCACTGACCAATTTAGTGGAGTGATTATGTTTATTTTAATGGGAGAAACCGAAAAAGTTGCTCCGGTTGAGCAAGGAAGTTTTGATTGTCCAACATGCCAAAGCCAACAAACATATGCTCATCATCAATCAACGGCCTATTTCACAGTGTTTGGAATTGCCGTAGCTAAACTTAATCCATTGGCAAACTATTTAATGTGTCAGCAATGCCACTGTTGCTATGATCCACAAATTCTTCATAAGCCATCACAACATTCAAAAGCACTTGATCATGTCGTTTTATTTCGCGTTCTCAACTACCTGCTGAGCGGTTATGGCGATACTATTCACTCGCGTCAACGCTTACAGCAAATTTACCAACAAGTAACCAACTGCGAAAAATCAAATACTGATATTGATAATGAGCAATCGATAATCAATGCAGGCTCAGCGCCGACCTTACCGTTTTTAACGCAATATAAGCATTTATTAAGCTTGGAGAAAAAACATCAAATAGTCGTAGCAGCGTTCCAGTTTGCCAACGGTTCATGCTTAATGGAGCATCATGACAGAGTGCGACTTAATACGATTGGTTCATCACTTGATTTAAGTTTACCAGAAATTGAATATCTCATAGTTAACAACCAGTGATAGCGGGGATAGTTTAGGCCTGTTAAAATAATAGTCTCTTTAATTCAATAATAAGATGACACATGAGCCAATTAGATAAATCAACGCAAGATGCACTAGATGCAGCTACATTTCGCCGCTTACTATCACATTTAGATAATAACAAAGACGTTCAAAATATTGATTTGATGATTTTGGCTGATTTTTGTCGCAACTGCCTTGGCAAATGGTATAAAACAGCTGCTGACGATCAAGGTGTTGAAATCACTGATGAACAGGCCCGTGAACGTGTTTATGGCATGCCATATAGTGAATGGAAAGCTAATCACCAACAACCAGCAACCCAAGCGCAGTTAGATGCGTTTAACGCTAAGAAAAAATAATGGGGTTAAGTATTAATCAACAGCAACTTGTTGAGCAATTCTCATTGTTAAAAGGCTGGGAAGATAAGTATCGATTTATTCTGCGGCTAGGTAAATCAGTACCAGCTATGGATGATGTATTAAAAATTGACGACGTTTTGCTTAATGGTTGTGAAAGTAATGTTTGGTTCTACGGTGAAGTTGTTAACGATAGTCTACAACTAAATATATACAGCGATGCGAAAATAGTACGTGGACTCATTGCCATTATTTGCCAAGCCTTTGATGGACTGTCTCTAGAAAATATTACCAACTTTGATTGTGTTCAATTCTTAGAGGAGCTTGGCTTACTTTCTCATCTTAGCCCATCGCGTGGTAACGGCATCCGTGCCATTATTGAGCAAATAACAAAAGTAGCTCACAAGCATTAGTTATTTTGCCACGGTTGTTAATTTTTTAATCACTCGCGCGACAGCTACAAAACCAAAACTTGCCGTAACAACCGTTGCGGCGCCAAAGCCGCTAGCACAATCCATTTTCATTGGACCATCTGCTTGTGATTTCTGTGCGCACACACTGCCGTCACTTGTCGGATAAACTAAATGTTCGGTAGAAAAAACACATTCAACTTGAAAACGGCGTTTAGGATTCTTCGAAAAATGATGAAAACGACGCAGTTCACTACGTACTTTCGCGGCTAATGGATCTTGTACCGTTTTAGCCAAATCCGCAATTTGTACTTGAGTAGGATCTTGTTGACCGCCAGCACCGCCAACCGTAATAATTTTAATTTTATGACGTTTACAATAAGCAATTAATGCGACTTTTGCTTTAATGCTATCAATGGCATCAATCACATAATCCATGTCTTTTGTGATCAATTCACTTAGATTATCAGGTTCAACAAAGTCTTCGACTTCATTAATTTTACAATCAGGATTAATACCACGAACGCGCTGCGCCATGACTTCTACTTTTGATTGTCCAACAGTGTCAGTCAATGCATGAATTTGTCGGTTAATATTAGTCGTACAAATGTCATCTAAATCAATCAGTGTTATTTCGCCAATACCGCTGCGGGCAAGTGCTTCTGCGGCCCAAGATCCGACACCGCCAATGCCGACAACACACACATGAGATGAAGCAAGTTTTTCAACGGCTTCATTGCCGTAAAGTCGTTTAGTACCGCCAAATCGTAAATCAAATTGCTCAGACATAATCACATCAACACTATTGCTAAATTCTAGAGGGATTGGAATGGCGGCGATTATCCAATTTTTCGACGGTTTAGGCCAGTGAAATCTAGTCTTGTTGTCGTGACCAAGTTATAAATTTTACCACGGGGTAAGGTGAGATAAGCACGCCACCAAGACCTAATGCACTGCTAACAGCAACCATACCGGAAACTTGCTGCGTTTGTTCTGTCAATAACAACAAATACAGCCCAACACCAATCAGTGCTAGGCCCGCTAAGTGTAAGTAAAAAAATACTTTGAGCATTGTTATTCGCTATAGGTCGTTAGTGTTATTTTTTCAAGCAATGACATGGCTAAATTATTGTCATAATACGCCGCTTCATTAATAAAAGAACCGTAAACTGATTTTTCTCCTTGATAACAGATCGTTTTACCGTCAAAGGTCTTAAACAGTGCTTGGCCTGGTTTTATCTCAGTAAAGTCTTTGTCTTGAATATCTTTGTGGATCATGCCATTACGTCGGCCATCTTCAGTGAGGGGTAACGTGATTGATTCAATAAATCGATAGGCAGTAACGGTTTCAGGTAACTTAGGTACGTCGTTTAGGTTATATAATTCAACAAAATCAAGTATGTGAAATGTCATTTCTTCACTTGCATCATAAACATCTTGGCGAATTACTGATTGTGGAACAGGCCCAACCTCAACCATTACACTATTTGGAGCAATGCTAGATAAAAAGTGATGCTCACTATTGTCTTTATGATCTTCGTCGCATGAGACGATAACGTCTGGCATTTTCATCGTGATATAGGCTGCTAACTGATTGTAAAAATCGCCCTTTTGAGTCAATAGTAATGTTGGTCCCATGTTTGATGTCGTAGTGTGTAAATCAATAATAAAATCAACTCGAGCTGCACCCTTTGGTCCAAGTAATTGATTAATTTCTTTTGCTCGCACCTGCTCCGCACTTGCTAAACTAGTATCTTCTAATTGGCTTTGCTCAAAACAACGATTTAAATCATGATCAACATAACGCTTGTTCTCATTAAAAGCATTAGGATTAGCAAACAACATTTCGGTATCAAAGCTTGATCGCTGAACTAACGCTAATCGCTTTTCCCATTTTTTAAGTAAATAAATCCCTGTAAACTCATTACCATGAGTACCACCAACAATTGCTAACTTAGATATCACTTCACTACCTTTTATTGTCAAAATTTCTAGTGACATTATCCTACTGCATATTGACGAAAATGACTGTTATTTTTTGTCATACTTTAGACACAAAAAAACCGTAACTGCATGCAAAGCTACGGCTTATCAATTACAACCTATTAGTTGTTATTTATAACGACGTGTTAAATCAAGTTCAACAGGCCGTTCAACTTTGATATTACTATTCAGGCTATATGCTTTTTGTTGCTTCGGCGCAGCATTTGATCCACTCAAATCAAGAACATCAAACCAACTTAAACCAGGTTTTAGTGACTTAACAGGTGGTAATGCCGTGTAAATCGCGTCACTATCTAACTCAGGAAAGATCAAATCAAATACAAACTTTGAACGAGGCATAACAGCTGGGTCTGTAACACGGCCACGTTGTCCCCAACTTAACACATAAGATTGAGATGAATCGGTCGCGTGACGTGGCGTTGAAACAGCCTCATCACGTAAAATGTTATATCTTGCACTCATCATTGCTGCATCAAATAATGTCGCAACATCTTCAGCCTCACTGCTATAAGCATATTGTGTCGGTGCATTATCATGGCTAAAAAATCCCGCAACATCATCCGGAGTATACGCTTTTTGGACATCGGTAGGCGAGACACCACGATAGTTTACCTGCCCTAGCGCTGCCATTTCTTCACTTCCTTTCGGATGAGCAGCAGTCAATTTGTCAGCGATGGTTTGCCCCTCGCGTCTCTGAAAGGCATTATAAACACTAGTACCAGATACAGAATTTAATGTAGAAGACGGAAAGGTATCATTAGCGTGTGCTAACTCATGGTACAGTAAAGAGCCTAAGTCTGGGACTAAATCGCTAATTTCTCGTGAAAACCTGTACTCTCGAGGATAGTAACTACTTGCATAATCGTTGTCTTTCACATAACGCCAAGGCATCACATATTGTAATTCTTGTCCAAATGAACTTCGGTAATCAGGGGCAACATCAATGACATCTCGTTGTTCGGGTGTTAACCATAAATCCTCTGGATCTAAATGAATAGCACCAGTTGCAACCCAGTAATATGATGGACGAATATCATAAGAAATAACAACTGCACTCACTGAACGCAATAATTTCTTAAAATCGCCATGTTGGTCTTCTTCTGTTAAGAACTTTCTAAAGTTTTCTGCCATCCAAGGGTGAGACGTAATAACGCGATCCATAATGTCATCTACTGACGGATTAGGTTGATCTTGACCTATTAGATTTATTCTCGATAAAGAACAAGGCGCAGAAAAATAATTTGCATAAATGCAGTTGTTTAATCCTTCTACCATCGGGGCACCGGTGTTCGCGGGAGATACTTTTGCTATTACAGTATCGTAAATTGAGCTCGAAGGAATTGTATTAATATCTTGAATGAGAAGATGAACAGTATCCGATACCTTATTACCATTCGGATGTGTTGCAGAAACAGCAAATGTCGCAATAGTATCTACTGTTACTTGTGGTGCAGAAAAGATCACGGTATACGCATTTGTATTTTTATCGTCAAATGTGACATCTGGACCAGATACTTGACTCCACTTAACATCAGTAAATTCAGCAGCGACTCTATTTCCAGAAGTAGGACTTATAACTGACACAATTTTGCCTTCAGAATCTACTGGTGCAGATAATTTAAATGAGACTTTGTTACCTTCACGTGAGGAAAAGTCTCTTCGGGCATTTAATAAATTTTCCTTTACAGTAGTTGTAAAGGATACCGTCTCCGTATGTTTATTACCATTGGCGGTAGTAAAATCAACAGAAAATTCATAATCGCCCGCTTTTTTTACATCAAATGCTAATACCGCTGAATTAGTCGCAACTAATGATAATGCGTCGCCTTTAATCTGTTTCCATACAATATTTGCAGCATCAGACTTTTCACCGTCTACAGTAGCAATTAGTGCAACAGATTCACCAACTGACGGGGTCAAATCACCGGAAATTTTAATAGCAGACGACGGAGTTGGAGTTGAACTACTACCACCGCCACAACCAGCAAGCATTGCTAAAGCAGCAGTCGCTAAAAAAAGTTTATTATTGACTCTCATCATTATCATCACAACATCGTTACATTTAGTGAAATATTAATTCATAGCGTATAAAAATAATACCCAGAATTTAACAAATTCAAAAAGCTAATAATCAACCATAACGGTTTAATTCCATTACGTAATGGGCGATAAAAGCGAAGTAAATACGATTGATAATCAGGATTATGATCTTGTTTGGCCAATGCGATTGCTAACAAAGTAACTAACATCACAAACCATACCTCTACCGATAATATTGCAGCAAGTACAGTATAAAATAATTCTTGTGTTTCAGGTGGATATAATCCCTTTTTAAATAATGGAATACATAATAGTAAATACAGCCAAGAAAAAATGATCAATGGGATTGTAACAATTTTACGATATTCAAATGGAGACTTTTCACTAAAATAAACGCCTAAAAGCGTCAATGCTCCCCAGCCCAGATTTATATAAATAAATATCTCAAAATATGACATTAGTTTTCCTATTAACAAAACAATCATTGGCGATAACCAACAAGAGCGGCGCATATTAACAAGGTTTGTATATCAACGCCTCAACTTAGTACAAACAATTTCATCTAATATCACCGTAAATTTTATTGTATTCAAATCCATCTCGTTTTGAATACAAGTAACTCACCTTAATCATAAACGTATTGCCTTACTAGAAAATGTATTTTCGTTATATCACTATATCCTCCCCGAAATGGAACCGATGACATTCAAAACAGTGACGGAACCACTCAACTCATCAAACATAAAACAATCTACGGCTTCTTTATAAGACCTCAACCTTTCGCAACCAGATCATGACTTAATGTCGCTATTTTTCAGGGCAATGAGTACCGCAGGAATAACAAAAATAAAGACTGATAAACTGAATTATTTAAACAAGAAATGGCTATCAAATGACACAAAAATTGATAATTACTTTTCCAACTTCGTATCATTGACCTTAAAAGGAAAAAACGAATATTTGCGTCATGTCTTGGTTCAATAAGGTCATCAAATATTGATATCCACCATAAATAAATCTATAACGGCTATCATTTATCACAGATACCAAAAAGCTCCGTGATATATGATTTAATATAGATGCGTCTCCAAAGGTAGACTACAACCGTCACCCAATGACTAACTGCAACAATCTCTGAATTAGCGTTAACCAAGCGAAAAATCACCAGTCCATTGCACAGTTACAACGACACAGCAGCAACTAATCACGACCGAAAAAATGGATAATCTTGGTAATCTCGCTGCGGGAATTTCTCTTGAAATTAATATTTTAAAGCAATTACTTATAATCAAACCATGAAAAAGCCACACTTTAAAATCGCTTAAAAATATCAAATGAAACCATGACACTCATCCGTGATATTTTAGAGCGCATAGCCAAGTAAGTGAGAAGCTATAAAAAAATTTCAGTGACTAATGTAGTGGTGAAAAACGAACATTCAGCGTTAATCGATATATTTGCCAAACTCTCATTAGCACCAATAACGCAATCAATCGAAAAATGCCGTAGTAGCCATGGACTAAAAATCATCAATAACGTGGCCACATCAATACCGAAAGGTACGTTCCGTAGCCCGACAAGAGTCAGTAATGGTACTGAATTCACATCCGTATTTTCAAGTGACTTTCAATAGCTACAACTAAGAATAAAGACTGAGTCATCACAACCAAAAGCAGACCTTATTACTACCTAATAATACTGCAAAGCGTTGTTGACTTAGATCATTAATTTATAACATTTTTATCAATATTTATTTCACAATAATAACCTAGCTTAATCGACTAGCCATTTAGGTTCGAAAGTTGATTTTACCCCGCCTTATAGCGTATAATTGCGGTAAAATTAGGCATAGGTTTTTACATTGTCTTGCTAGTACATTCTTCAAAGAAAAAAATCATTTTAGCTCAGTGAGTTAAATGGAATTAATAATACAAGCTGTAAGAAAATAAAAGGTTTATTCATGAATACAATAGTGACAACTCACAATGCGCAAATCAAAGCAATCATTGGTGAGCTCAAATTGTTAAAAAATAATACAACTTCTGAGTTAAAAGTCGGTGACGAAATTGTCGCTGGTGATAACTTGATTCTTACAAAGAATGCAAAAATTACTGTGCAATATAGTGATGGCAGAATTGCAATATTAAATGGTGATGAAGTATCCCAGTTTGCAGCCGATTTAGATGAAGAAAAAACCGCTGAAACATTAGCTTTTTATGATAATGAATTACCTGATGAAGTTGAAGATGTCATTGATGGAATCGATGATGAAATCTCTGCTATTCAATCTCAAATCGAAAATGACGAAGAGCTCGACCTACCAGATACTGCTGCCGGCACAACCTCAGCTGGCGGAGGTATAAGTTTCTCTAGTGTCGCTAGAACTAATGACGAAACCCTTGCTAATACAGCGTTTGTTAGTGATTCCTTTACGCCAACAGGAATCGTAAATGACAACCCTGAAGCAATCGTTTCAGCGATAGAAATCACCTCAAGTTTGGAAGCCACACTGACAATTGATAGCCTAAACCAAACGTCAAACATAATAGGTACTACAACAGGTGTAATTGAAAACTCTCTTATCTCTATTACACTAATTGATTCAGAAGGTAACGAAATTGTTATCAATAATATTCCCGTCGCAGCCGATGGTTCTTTCAGTGTAAGCGACATTGATATCTCTACGCTATCAGACGGTACTATTAACGCAGTTGTTAACGTAATAGATGTTAACAATCAGCCTGTTCAAGCCCAAAGTACTGACGACTTAGATACCACGCCGCCTTCACAAGCAAACGTTGTTATAAACGATTCAAACAATGATGGTTTTATTAATCTAGCAGAGAAAGCCGCTGGTGTTGACGCAACAATTTCACTTAACGATCCAAATTTAACAATCGGAGATACGGTAGAAGTTGTTATAACAATTGGCAATACTGTGACTATTACCAATATATCTATAACCCAAAATATTATAGATAACCAATCAATTAGCGTAGCAATCGACGATGCGTTACTCAATGATAACGCTCAAGTTACCGTCTCAACAACTATTATCGATGACAAAGGAAATAGATCTGAAACAGTCCAAGATTCGGCAGTTGTTGATATCAATGTACCAGGTGGTGCCCAAGATCAAAACGGTCAAAGTATTGATGCTCCGACTGTACAAATTAATGAGCAAATAGACGACGATATTATCGATGGCAATGAAGCAACTAATCTCGATGCACGTATAAATATTCCTCAAGAAGGTATAGAAGTTGGCGATAGTCTTGTCATAACAATTAATGGTACTGAACAACCGCCTATTGAAATCACTCAAGAAATTATTGATAACGGCTTTATTACTATTGTTATCCCGCCTGCAGAAATTGTTGATGGCCAGTCAATTAACGTAACTGCTAAAGTTACTGATGAAGCAGGAAATAGCTCAAGCGACGGAAGCGATAGTGCACAAGTCGACTTTAGCGATAATAACAACTCAATTGGCCTAGTCACCGATGTCGATAATACGGCTAACACGGTAAGCGAAAACGCCAACATTGGCGATAGCACTGGCGTTCACGCCGATGCCACCGATGCCGATGGCGATGACGTGAGCTACACATTATCTGATAACGCAGACGGTCGTTTCGCCATTGATGCCACCACCGGTGAAATCACGGTCGCTAAAGAGCTCGACTTTGACAACGGCGATGCTGGCGATCATGTGGTGACGGTTGTTGCCCTATCAACCGATGGCTCATCGAGCGTGAAAGACTTCACCATCAGCGTCACTGACGCCGATGGCACCGCCCCTGGCGGCGGTGATACCGATAATGACATTGGCCCAGTCACCGATGTCGATAATACGGCTAACACGGTAAGCGAAAACGCCAACATTGGCGATAGCACTGGCGTTCACGCCGATGCCACCGATGCTGATGGCGATGACGTGAGCTACACATTATCTGATAACGCAGACGGTCGTTTCGCCATTGATGCCACCA
>MPDF01000052.1 GCA_001874365.1 Gammaproteobacteria bacterium MedPE
TTTTAGTGCCGTCGGAAATGAACAAGTATGTCACTTTTCTGCTAACCGTTGGTCCGTTACTTTTACCCCTCAAAGGTATTTTAAAACGCCAGCCTTATACTTATGCTTGGTCAAACTTTATCGTTATGTTTTACCTATTACATGGATTGACATTAATTTGGGATCGACCAGACGAACGACTGTATGTTATGACTGAACTGGTACTCGCACTCATGATGTTTATAGGTTGTTCATATTTTGCAAAATTTCGCGGTCAAGAGCTTGGTTTAAGTATTAGAAAGAAAAAAGATGAAAGCGAGTAAGAATTGATAGCTCCTCTAATAAAAAAACCGCTTCAATAAGCGGTTTTTTTTATAGCTTCAACGTATCTTTTATGAAGGGGATAGTTAGTTTTCTCTGAGCTTGCATAGATGCTTTATCGAGGCGGTCTAATGTATCAAAAAGCGTTCTTAGGTCGCGGTCAAGACGATTAAATAAGTATTTAACAACATCATCCGTTAATACTAATCCCCGCGCTTCTCCTCGTTGTTGCATCGCTGCTAATTTGTCTTCATCAGACATCGAGTGAACCTGATAGCTTAAACCCCAACTAAGACGAGACACTAAATCCGGCAATTGAAAGTCATTTTGTGTCGGGGAGTTATTTGCGCTCACGACTAAGGTACCACCCGCTTCTTTCACTCGATTATATAAATCAAACAGTGCCTCTTCCCATAAAGGGTTTCCAGCAACATTATCAATGTTATCCAAACAAATTAGCGGCAGACTATCTAAGTTTTCTAAGATCGCGACGCTCATCGAAGCGTACATTTCAAAAGGAATATAGAAAGTTTGTAACCCTTGTTCTTGCGCTGCTGCGCAACAGGCATGAAGTAAATGTGTTTTACCGGATTTTGCCGCGCCCCACAAATAAAAAAATTGACTATGTGATTGATCGCCAAGCGAAGACATTACATTTAGTAATTCTTCATTGTTTGCAGGATAGAAACTTGCGAAAGTCTCATCATCAGGCAAATAGACTGGCAAAGACAATTGACTAGGGTTTGACAAAGGGGTATTCCGACTATTTAAATATCAGGTTAAGTGTACATTGGACGCTAATTTGAGGCAACAAACAAACATCTAAAGCCACTTAACCGAAGATAATTTAACCTCGCCATTCATATAAAACGAGACTCGGCTCGTAATTCGTAATTGAGGTCATTTTGCTGCCTAGATTAATAAGATCTAAAAATGCTGATTCACTGCCTAGCAAATCAATTTTAAATTGATATTCATGACCTTTTACAGCCACTAAAACAACTTGCTCTACTGCTTTAATACTCTTTAAGTAGTCAACGACATCAGCGTAACGAGACAAAGATTCTACATTGGTCAGAGTTAGTACGATACTGCCGTCACCTTCAGTTGTGTCAACACTATATTGCTGGGCAAAGAAATCAGTACTTTGGTTAATCACCTGTGAGAACGCTTCTTCAATGGTCGGCGCTTCGTCTGTCCCTGTCATACTAATTTTTGAACTCATTTGACCAAATACATCGACATCATTTCCCATCTTAAATACCGACCATGACACATTGTTACTAATACCGTGATTAGTAACTTTAGCCAGAATCATGTAGTCAGACTGATAACGGGCATTAGCGCTCCCTACTTTATCTTCAAATTGTCCCCAAACGTCGCCCGTTGAGACAATCAACTGATCGTCCAAATCCCATATTGGTACTAACAATGGAAGACCACGCGTTTTCGCAACCTGCTTGATGCCAGCCAACACATCGTCATTGACTTGTTCATTAACAATTTGACGTACGCCGTTGTCATCTTCATAGACAAACCACAACATGACTGTTGGCCTTTCCGCATCCCACAGCGTAAAGCCATTGTCTTTTAACAATCCGTCAATCAGCTCTTCATTAAAATTCACATTAAGAAACGTGCCCCTTTCAACGCTTTCAAACCCAAATTCTGTCGCGTATGACAATGCGGCTTTGATTTCCTTTAAAATTGTTGGGTGTTCTGCAATCTTACTCTGGCCAGATACTTTAATCAGCGTTTGACCAAACATCGTCTTAATAGCTTGATTGCGAGAGGTCGTCGATTGATCGTTAACGGCTATTTTCCCGTGATAAAGGGAATTAGTATCTTGGGACTGAACAGGCGTACTGACAGTTAAACTGCTCATTAGCATTAGTGAGGAGACTAAAAGAGATTTGTTCATCACGGTTATCAAAAGATCCTGAATAATATTGGGTCAAAGCTTAGCATATTTCCGTAAAATTAATCACTAAGCAAATTATCGAAGGGAGTTTACGAATATGAGATTTACCTTCGCTGAACCACTTTATTCTCATTCCTGTCGAGATAACGTGCGTTACATCACCTAACTTGTCACAAACGCCAAAAAAAACGTGAAATAAATCTCACTTTTTAATGTTCTAAGCAAAGACATTGCGCTAGAATACGCGCAATTTTTATGGCTAAGCAGGAAAATTCAAGTGAGCAACTCAAAATCCTTAAGTTACAAAGACGCTGGTGTTGATATTGACGCAGGTAATGCACTCGTTGACAACATCAAAGGTGTAGTTAAACGTACACATCGTCCAGAGGTAATGGGAAATATTGGCGGCTTTGGTGCGTTATGCCAATTGCCAACCAAATATAAAGAGCCTGTATTAGTTTCAGGTACCGACGGTGTTGGTACTAAACTGCGCTTAGCAATCGATTTAAAACGCCACGAAAGCGTTGGTATTGATTTAGTGGGAATGTGTGTCAATGATCTCATTGTGCAGGGAGCTGAGCCGCTTTTCTTCCTTGACTATTACGCAACGGCAAAACTGGATGTCGATGTCGCAACGCAGGTTGTGTCAGGTATTGGTAAAGGATGTGAGTTGTCTGGCTGTGCACTCATCGGTGGAGAAACTGCCGAAATGCCAGGTATGTATCACGGTGACGATTACGATATGGCAGGTTTCTGTGTCGGCGTTGTTGAAAAAGAAGACGTTATTGACGGTACCAAAGTTAGCGATGGCGATGCTCTTATTGCCCTAGCCTCTTCAGGTCCTCACTCAAATGGTTTCTCGTTAATTCGCAAAGTTTTAGAAGTCAGTGGTGAAGATCCAGCAACGATGCTAGATGATAAGTCAATTGCAGATCACTTAATGGAGCCAACACGCATCTATGTGAAAAATTGCTTAGAAGTCATCGCTGAGCATAACGTTCACGCTTTATCACATATTACTGGCGGCGGATTTTGGGAAAATATTCCCCGCGTATTGCCACAAAGCCTTAAAGCCAACATCAACGGCAATAGCTGGCAATGGCCGTCAATTTTCAATTGGCTGCAAGAAAAAGGAAATATCGAAACCTACGAAATGTATCGCACGTTTAACTGTGGTGTAGGCATGATATTAGTCGTTCCACAAGCCGAACTTGACAGCGCGTTATCGCAATTCAAAGCACTTGGTGAGAACGCTTGGCATATTGGTGATATCGCGGTACGTGAAGGCGACGAAGAGCAAGTTTCAATTAACTAAGGCGTTATGATGTCTAAAAGAATTGTCGTGTTAATCAGCGGAAACGGTAGTAATTTACAGGCTATTATCAATGCCTGTGAAGAAAAGAAAATTAATGGCGATGTCGTCGCCGTTATATCTAATAAGCCACAGGTCTATGGATTAGAGCGTGCTAGATGTCATGACATCGACAATGCTGTCGTTAATCACCGCGACTATGAAACACGTGAAGCATATGATGAAACCTTAGCCAAAGCAATTGATGAACATCAACCTGACTTAGTTGTTCTTGCAGGATTTATGCGGATACTTACCGCGGACTTTGTGGAACACTATGCGGGGAAAATGCTCAATATTCATCCTTCATTACTGCCAAAATACCAAGGCTTAAACACTCATCAACGAGCAATAGACGCTGGCGACAGTGAGCACGGTGTTAGTGTCCATTTTGTCACTGCCGAGTTAGACGGTGGACCCGTAATTTTACAGGCAAAGGTCCCTGTTTTTGACAATGACACCAGTGACGAATTAGCCGCGCGCGTTCATGAACAAGAGCATCGCATTTACCCACTGGTAGTCAATTGGTTTACAGACGAACGTTTATTAATGCAATCAACGAATGGGGAACATCACGCATTACTTGACAACACCCTGTTAGGTAGTGAAGGATACTCTCCAAATTAGTGGTTCAAATTAACGACAAATCAAGGCGCTCATGGCGCCTTTTCTTTTGTCATTTCTAGGGTCATTGTTCTTTTGTTTCCGCCATAAGGCGCTTCACATTCCACAAGATAAACACCGGCGTTCGTATCCCAACGGCCGTCGATATTAAAAGTACGCTCGCCATTAAAAAACTCACTCTGCCATGTGATTAACCTGAGTCCTTGCTCCTCAAGTAAATCGGCACTCTGTTCTTGGCAATATTTATCGACCGCTTTTATCGAGGTAAAGACCTCGCCGCCTACAACCAAAGTTGGAAAGAACAGTAAACAAACAACCCATTGATATCTTGCCATTATTTAATTACTTATAATTAATTCAATAACGATTTTATATTATCGTTGACAATAATAAAGCGTTTAGTTATAAAAGTTGCACGATTATAAATAATCATCAACATTTACGAACAAGATCGTACCTAAGTACGGCAACCGTAAATATTGTGAGTTAATTGACATTGAAATTTCAAGCGATTAACCACCATTCAACTTACCGCCAAATTACAGACTTACTTGCTAAGTTTGTCGCTTTATATTGCCTGTTTTAAGACCTGCCCAACGTGGCGTTAGGAGAATTTTTGTATGTGTTCCATTTTTTCAATATTTGATCTCAAATCAGATCCTGCACAATTACGTGAAACTGCACTTGAGATGTCTAAATTGATGCGTCATCGCGGCCCAGATTGGTCTGGAATCTACGCATCTGACAAAGCGATACTCGCTCATGAACGTCTGTCTATTGTAGATGTTAACAATGGCGCACAACCACTATACAACGAAGCAGGCACAAACATTTTGGCCGTGAATGGCGAGATCTATAACCATCGTGAGCTTGGTGCTGATTACCCAAACTACCCTTTTCAAACAAAATCCGATTGCGAAATAATTTTGGCATTGTACCAAGCTCACGGCACTGAGTTCTTAGACAAACTTAATGGTATGTTTGCATTTGCACTCTACGACGAAACTCAAGACCGTTACCTATTGGGCCGCGACCACATGGGAATTATACCTATGTATACTGGCTACGACGAACATGGAAACTTCTACGTGGCTTCAGAAATGAAAGCGTTAGTTCCTGTTTGTAAAACCGTTGAAGAATTCCCACCAGGTCATTACTACGACAGCAAACAAGGTGAACTGGTTAAGTATTATCAACGCGATTGGACAGATTATGACAATGTCAAAAATAACGATGCAAGTCCAGCAGCATTAAAAATAGCGCTTGAAAACAGTGTTAAACGTCAATTAATGTCTGATGTACCTTATGGTGTTTTACTTTCTGGTGGGTTAGACAGCTCTGTGATTTCTGCCATTACACAGCAATTTGCAAAAAAACGCGTTGAAGATGATGATGAATCAGGTGCATGGTGGCCACAACTCCATTCATTTGCTGTAGGCCTTGAAGGTTCTCCAGATCTCATCGCCGCACAAAAAGTTGCCGATCATTTAGGCACGGTGCATCACCCAGTGCATTTCACTATTCGCGAAGGATTAGACGCAATTAAAGATGTTATCTATCATCTTGAAACCTACGACGTAACAACAATTCGAGCATCAACGCCAATGTATTTGATGGCTCGTAAGATCAAAGCCATGGGCATAAAAATGGTGTTATCAGGCGAAGGCTCTGATGAGTTACTTGGTGGATATCTCTACTTCCATAAAGCGCCAAACGCGCAAGAATTCCATGAAGAAACAGTACGTAAATTAAATAAACTACATATGTTTGATTGTGCACGGGCTAATAAAGCAATGTCTGCGTGGGGCGTCGAAGCACGTGTCCCATTTTTGGATAAAGAGTTTATTGATGTGGCGATGACTCAAAATCCCGATAGTAAAATGATCACTAAAGAGCGAATGGAAAAGCACATATTACGTGAAGCATTTTCAGACATGTTGCCTGAATCAGTGGCATGGCGTCAGAAAGAACAATTTTCAGACGGCGTTGGTTACTCATGGATTGATGAGTTAAAAGCGCATGCTGATCAAGTGGTGTCAGACGCACAACTTGAAAATGCTGCGTTTAAATTCCCACACAATACACCAGACAGTAAGGAAGGTTATTTATTTAGAACGATATTTGAAACCCACTTTCCAAATGACACTGCTGCTAAATGTGTTCCAGGTGGTAAATCTGTTGCTTGTTCTACGCCAGAAGCATTAGCTTGGGATGAAAGTTTCCAAAATATGAACGAACCGTCAGGTCGCGCAATCGCTGCAGTCCACAACGACAGCTATTAAAATTTTCATAATTTGATAAGCACGTTACAGTTTTGCTGTAACGTGCTTTTTTAATGCCTCAGATCCAATACACTCCATCAACCACTCAATAGCAGCACTAAAGTACTATTGATTGCATTTTTCTAGTTCCGTAACATTAGTTTATAGAACTAAAGTCGTATTAAGTAATCATTCAAGGATCGATTATGAATATCAAAACTCGTTTAGTTAGCGCTTTCGCACTTGTTACTTTGTTAATCGTTGGTGGGCTCATATCACAAGTTATCACCAGTAACAAAAATGTAGAGCAGACATCGAAAAGTACTGCGCGTTATCTATCCTATATTCTTGCTGATGAATTCAGGCAAACATCTCAGGATTTAACCCGGTTATGTCGAAGTTATATAGCCACCGGTGACCAACAATATTTTGACCAGTATTGGAACATTGTAAAATGGCGTTCAGGAGAAATTGCTCGTCCTAGTACTGTCGATCATCATCTCTACCCTAACGTTATTCGTAAACAAAGCGATATTATGAAAGAGCTAAATTTCTCCACTCAGGAATTTAGTTTACTTGATGACGCGTCAAACAAATCAAATGCATTAATTGCAACCGAAGATCAGGCAATGCGTTCAATTCAAAGCAATAGCTTCGCATCCGGTCCTTATAGTCCTCGCGATGATGAAACTGTGCGTGAGTTTGCATTAAGGATTGTATTTGATGAGCATTATCATCAAGAAGTATCGAATATTATGACGCCTGTTAATCAATTCTTTACAGTGCTTGACCAACGAACCGCCGCTGAACTAAAGCAATCTCAAAATGAAGCGCTTAACTGGCTTAGCGTCAATACTATTAGCCAAGTATTAATCTTGCTGATAGTCGCCGCAATCTCAATGTTTTTGTTTAAAGTTCTGTTCGCGCCACTTAAGACGGCCATTAACGCAATGATAGATATTGCGGAAGGTGAAGGCGATTTAACCAAACGATTGGAAACAAAGGGGAATGATGAAATTTCTTCATTAGGTAACGGATTCAATCTCTTCGCCGCAAATATACAATCAATAATCAGCCAATTACATATTTCAATTAATGACATTACTCAATCGTCACATCAGGTAATGTCTACAGCAAGTGAAACAGATAGTGCTATTGGAGAGCAGCGTAATAGTATTCAACAACTGTTAGTCGCGATTGAACAAATTGTACCCGCAATAAGAGAAGTAGCGACATTAGCTACGAGTGCGGTAGATTTAGCAAATGGATCAACAACTACCGCAAATAATGGCTTGTCGGTTGTCTCTCAAGCAGACAAGAATATCAAAGAACTAGAGAATGAAATTACAAATGCGACAAGCGTCATTAATGAATTGGCGGAAGATACAAATAACATAGGGTCAGTATTAGATGTAATCAAAGGGATTGCAGATCAAACCAATTTACTTGCCCTTAATGCCGCGATAGAAGCCGCCAGAGCTGGGGAACAAGGTCGCGGATTTGCAGTCGTTGCCGACGAAGTTCGCACTCTGGCTAAACGAACTCAAGATTCGACCTCTGAAATACAAGAAATGATAGAACGTCTTCAGGTATGTTCCGACAAAGCCGTATCAGCAATGGAACAAAGTCGACATAAAACACAACACTGTGTTGAAAATACCTATGATGCTCGAGTCTCACTTGACCAAATAAGCAGTGATATCGATTCTATTAACCAAGTAAATTCACAGATAGCAACAGCGACAGAAGAGCAAAATGCGGCAATATCAGAAATGCGCCGTAACATTAACGATATTAATAGCCACGTAGAGGAAACGGCACTTGGCGCCAAAGATACATCAATGAAAAGTGAATATATGGCAAAACTGACAGGAGATATCGAACAAGCGATTGGGCAGTTTAAGGTGTAATGCAAATTTAATATTAAAAAAAGCCTGATTTTCAATCAGGCTTTTTTCAATCATTACATTTCCCAGTACGCTTCTTCTAAACTGTCTTCTCGCTCAGGTAATCCCTTAGAAAGACGCGGAGAGTGCTGGTTAAGCATTTCAAAACTCACTCGATTAGAATATTTACACACTTGCGCAAAAGACGAATAAGTTAATGAATTTTTTAGATGCTTACTTGAGTTTGGAAAATGCTGTTTGTGGTAATGGTTAGCCGCCATATCATGTAATAGAGCCGACAAAGCGCCATCACCGGCACCATTAGTATTCTTAATTTTATCTGGGCCGCCCATGTAAGGCTCAATATGAGAAAATACCATCATTGGCTCGCTACACTCAGTTTTTGCCATTGCGCGACTAAATTCGAACTGATTAAAATCACTAATCGCACCAGTTTTTAACGGGTTTGAGGTTTCACGCTTTAATTCATAATCCGTATAGCCACTTAAGTAAAGTCCTTCCGGGCCAGCTGTCAATAACACCAAATCGGCAACTTTTAGCGCTGCTTCACTTGCCAATAAGGGATCAGCGAAACCAGTGAGTGTTTCCGCTTCTTCCTCGTTCATCGCTAACACTGATACATGCTTTTCGATAAACTCAAGCCACCATGATGGATTTTGGGCAATCAGTTGCTTTGTGCCCAGCGATAAAACAACCGGTACACCGTGCGTATTGGCTAACTCTACAGCCTTTAACGTTGCGCTATCGATTGTATCGCCCACGCCCACACGCATTAAGTATGAACTGATCACTAATGCAGATGAGCTTGCAATAACATTCTCATCAATATTGTCTGATGTTAAGGCATTCGCCATTCCTTGGTTAAAAGCAAATGTACGCTCACCATCTTCGCTAATTAATGTGAAACAACGACCAATAGGTCCAGATACTGGTTGTAATAAATCAAGATCAACTTTCGACGAGGTATTACACAAATATTTGTAGGCATACCCTTTTGCACGAATCGGATCACTTATAACGCCAAACAATACGCTACGATTATCTGACAAGACCGAAAAGTTATGAAGTGTATTACCAATAGTTCCACCAGCGAACTCATGACTGATACTATTTTGCGCAAGCAATGCGTTATAAACGGCTTCCGCCTGAATATCGTCAACGAGGCAAGATGTGCCCTTAATCAAGTCAAACTTATCAAGGAATTCTTGATTAACCGGCGCCTCTATATCAACCAGAGTTTGGTCTATCCCACAAATGTGGCTTTCTATTTTTGGCTTCTTACCGCTTTCTAGTACCGCTTTTGGCGTTGTTACAGGAAAATAGTGCTTGATTTTTCGTTGACCGGGAAATTTCATTGAATTGCCTAATAAAATTAAAAAAGCTCAAATGGTGAATCACTTGAGCAAACGCGCGCATTTTAACGCAATATCAATGCTTACTGTAATAAAAATAGCAATAATATGAACTGATACGTAAAACTGTGACTTGCGTATGTTGATTCGTTCTGATACCAATTGCATTAAGTCAGTGATCTTATTGTGCGTAGAGAAAATCAGCTAAAACAAGGTGCTCGATTGATTTCGACATGGATGTCGATATTAGGGCAACGCCATTCTAGTTAATTTTAGCAAGTACAAGTGGGCAAATATTTAATACAATTGGTATGAGTTTATGTTTAAAGAAAAAACATAAAAAAACCAGTCATCAAGACTGGTTTTTAATAAACGGATGTCGAATTACGCTAGTAGCGATTTAATTTTGTCGCTAACGGCACTTACCGCTTGAGTACCATCCAAACTGTGATATTTATTCAGGCCTGCACTTGCCGCTTTCGTGTAATATTCTACAAGCGGTTTGGTTTGGTCATGATAGATTCCAAGGCGCTTACGAACTGTTGACTCTTCATCATCAGGACGAATTGATAGCGCATCCCCCGTCACGTCATCAACGTCTGCAACTTTTGGCGGGTTATAAACAACATGGTATACACGACCTGAACCGGCATGTACACGGCGGCCACTCATACGCTTGACAATCTCTTCATCAGGAACATCGATCTCAACGACATGATCAACATCGATACCATGCTCTTTCATAGCATCGGCTTGTGGAATAGTACGTGGGAAACCGTCGAGCAAGAAGCCTTTAACGCAATCTTCTTGAGCAACACGCTCTTTAACTAGACCAATAATCAATTCATCTGACACTAGTTGACCTGCATCCATTACCTTTTTTGCTTCAAGGCCTAACGGCGTTCCAGCTTTCACTGCCGCACGCAACATATCACCGGTTGAGATTTGTGGAATACCAAAAGTATCCATTAGAAATTGAGCTTGAGTGCCTTTACCAGCGCCCGGTGCGCCTAATAAGATAATACGCATGAAGATCCCCTATCGGATTGCAGAATTTTTAATTAATAACAGGATAATACAGTACAAAACAAAGATGTACAGTCAATCGTGGTTAGACTTTAGCCAGATAAGCGAATAAATTCACTCAAATAATTTTTTCTATAAAAAAAGCCAATGAAATGCTTCATTGGCTTCTTAATTTATCGCTTTTGCTGCTTAAATCTAAGCACGAGGTAACGTCGGGTAATCAAGGCCCAGCATATTACGCATTACGCGAACAACCTGACAGCTGTAACCAAACTCGTTATCGTACCAAACATAAAGTACACAACTATTATCACTAGTAATCGTTGCTTTAGAATCAACAACGCCAGCGTAACGTGAACCGACCAAATCAGTCGACACAATTTCGCTTGATGTAGTGAAATCAATTTGATCTTGTAACTCTGAGTGAAGCGCCATATCACGTAAATAAGCATTTAACTCATCGACATTTGTGCCTTCTTTCAAGTTTAGATTCATTATAGCCATCGAAACGTTTGGCGTAGGTACACGGATCGCATTACCAGTTAATTTACCCGCTAGCACAGGTAATGCTTTAGCAACAGCTTTTGCAGCACCTGTTGAAGTAATAACCATGTTTAATGGTGCACTACGTCCACGGCGTGGTGATTTGTGATAGTTGTCGATTAAGTTTTGATCATTAGTGTATGAGTGAACTGTTTCAATGTGACCATTGATGATCCCAAACTTATCATCCATTGCTTTAAGAACAGGCGTAATAGCATTAGTCGTACAACTCGCAGCACTGACGATACGAGCATCGCCAATCATGTCATCATTTACACCATAAACGATATTATCAATGTCGCCTTTTGCAGGAGCAGTTAACAATACTTTAGACGTACCTGTTGATTTAAGATGCTCAGAAAGACCAGCTTCGTCAGTCCAAATACCCGTATTATCAACAACTAGCGCATTGTTAATCCCGTATTTGGTATAATCAATTGAATCAGGAGAATTTGCATAAATTACTTGGATATAGTTACCGTTTGCGATCAATGCATTATTTGATTCATCAACTTCGATTGACCCGTTAAATGGACCATGTACAGAATCACGACGTAATAAACTTGCACGTTTTTCCAGATCACCGCCTTTACCGCGAACAACGATTGCACGTAGACGTAAGAAGTTTGCTTGCCCACTGCGTTCGATCATTAAGCGTGCTAATAAACGACCAATACGACCAAAACCGTATAACACAACATCACGCGGCTCAGTAGACTCGTCTTTACCGATCAACTCATTTAATTCAGTCGATAAGAAATCTACTACTTTATCGTAATCTGTACCGTGCTGCTGTGCGAATTTAATTGCAAGCTTACCCAGATCAATACGAGCCTGAGCAATATTTAATTCATTAATCGCTTCCAAAAGCGGGAAAGACTCTCGTAAACGCAATTTTTCGCCAGTGTGTTGGCGTACATTTCTGTGAGCTTTGATAATATCAATGGTAGAGGCAGTGAGTAATGGACGACCATAAACAGTGATTTCAACACCTTGGCGGCGGAACAATTTACCTAACAATGGTTGCATCGCTTCGGCTAGTTCTTGACGCTCTTGCCAGCTGTTCAAATATTTATCTTGAGTCATTAAAGCTTCCTTAAGTGGTCTAAATAATTGGTCTAAATTTGTAAAGCAAATAAATAATACGTAAAGTGTTATTAACACCGTATAGGCAATAAGTCACATCGACGATATTCTATACAAAGTAATTAATTTTGGATGATTACATCCTGCTTACATCATTTAATTTATCAGACAAATAATTTCTGAAAATCAATGAAATAACGCGACTAAATTTGGCCGCTATTCTATAGCACAAAGCCCGATATTACTAGCGTTTAGGCGGCTTTGTTGAAATGTAATTTTTTAATCAGGAATGAAAGTTGAGTACAAAAAAAGCGACACTGATAGTTGGATTTATCTCGTTATCACTTACCGGATGTTTTAGTGATGATAAGAGTATTTATGGTATTTGCGAAGATCATGCCGAGATTTGCACCGATATAGAGACAAAGGGTTGGTGTAAGAAGGAACGTTCTTCTCTTATTCGTAATAGGTATCAACAACTTATTGCCCCAAAAGATGAATTAAACCTGTATCAAAGTCTCGTTAACTGGCATAAGTTCAGCAAATGTATTGAAACAGCCTCTAACATCAAACGACGAAACCTTGAAGATCGAGATCCAACGAAAGCCGCAAGTTTCGTTAATTCAATAAGAGAGATAGAAAAGTTAGAACACCTAACTCAAAACAGTACTCTTCCTCAATTACTATATTATCACTGGGCTCAAAGCGGAGATGACTCGAAAATTGACCGCCTGTTAGAACTTGATAAACAAAACAAGCTTCAAACCACTGAGTTACAGATGATGATCGCTTCCTACTATAGAAAAGTTGATCGCAAAAAAACGGCATTAGCCCATTATAAAGCGCTTTCGTATTTAACTAAGGAAGATTTAGAAACGCTAGATCACAGCGTATTTGCGTCTCTATCTACCTATCATTATCAAGCGAAGAAACTTAAATTATCTTATGTGTGGGCTCAAGTTGCTGCGAAATATGGGTTAAAAGCTAATCTTTACTCATCACTAGCTGTAGAGTTAGAACGCAAAGGCGTTTCGCTAAGTGAACTCGATAAAAAGGCTGACCAAGTGTTTGAATCCATTCAAACGCTAAACTTTACACCGCCAAAATAGTACATAGGCCACACATTTATGTAATTTAATTACATATATTGTGCGAACCCCGTTGCAAAACGTGGGACAATTATGTCATATTGCCTGTAAATAAATTACAGGCAATATGTTTTATGAATGTTTTAGAGCAAATCCAGCTTAATTTAAATAAGTTAAGCCGCTCAGAGCGCAAAGTAGCAGATGCTATTCTCGCTTCCCCAAAATCAGCTATCCACTCTAGCATTGCCACCTTAGCCAAACTCGCTGATGTCAGCGAACCGACAGTCAATCGATTTTGTCGTCGGATGGACACTAAAGGGTTTCCTGATTTTAAACTTCATCTTGCTCAAAGCCTTGCAAATGGGACGCCTTATGTAAATCGACATGTTGAAGAAAGCGACAGTGTCGAAGATTACACTAACAAAATTTACGAAGCGACACTTGCAAGTCTAGATCGCAGTCGCCAAATGGTGGACACAGCAACCATTAATCGCGCCGTTGATATTCTTACGCAATCAAAACAAATTTCTTTTTTTGGTCACGGCGCTTCGGCTGTTGTGGCACAAGATGCATTAAACAAATTTTTTCGTTTTAATGTACCGGTCCAAAGCTTTCAAGATGACTTAATGCAACGTATGAGCTGTATAAATTCGTCTGACGGTGATGTTGTCATCTTAATTTCACATACAGGGCGTACAAAGTCTCTTGTTGAACTTGCAATGATTGCTAAAGAAAACGACGCAACCGTTATTGGAATAACAGCAACCGATTCACCGCTAGCCAATGAGTGTAATTTAGTCATTTCGACTGAAATACCTGAAGACACCGATTTATATATGCCAATGGCATCGCGTATTGGTCAATTGGTGATCATTGATGTATTAGCAACCGGATTCACATTACGCCGTGGAAGTAAATTCCGCGACAATTTACAAAAAGTTAAGCAAGGGATCAAAGAGTCTCGCTTTAATAAACTACTCAACAAATAAACGTGGCAATCACAATACTGGGAAAATTATGTATAGACGTACTAAAATCTTAACCACCTTAGGGCCATCAACTGATACACCAGAAGTTTTAGAAAAGCTAATTAAGGCTGGCGCTAATGTTGTCCGTTTGAACTTTTCACATGGTAGCGCACAAGATCATATTGATCGCGCTAAAATGGTTCGTGAAGCAGCAAAAAAACTAAATACTTACGTCGGTATTTTAGGTGATCTGCAAGGTCCAAAAATTCGTGTAGCACGTTTTCAAGACACAAAAATAGAATTAACGGTTGGCGATACATTCACCTTAGATGCAGAGCTTGATAAAAACGCTGGTGACCAAAACCAAGTAGGTTTGGACTATAGTGAATTACCTAATGATGTCGACCCTGGCGATCTGTTGTTATTGGATGACGGCCGCGTACAGCTTCGCGTAACGGCTATTGAAGGCAGTCGTGTAATCACTGAGGTTGTCATTGGTGGTCCCCTCTCGAATAATAAAGGCATCAACAAACAAGGCGGTGGGTTAACAGCTGATGCACTAACAGATAAAGATAAAGAAGATATCTTAACGGCTGCAGAAATCGGCGTTGAATATCTTGCCGTTTCATTCCCACGTAATGGTGATGAAATGCGCTATGCACGAAACCTCGCTGAAAAAGCAGGCTTGAATACTAAACTCGTCGCAAAAGTAGAACGAGCAGAAGTTGTTGCTACCGATGAGGCACTAGACGATGTTATTTTAGCTTCAGATGCGGTTATGGTTGCTCGTGGTGATCTTGGTGTAGAAATCGGTGATGCAGAGCTTGTTGCGGTGCAAAAAAATATTATTGTCCGTACACGTACGCTAAATCGTATCGTAATCACTGCAACCCAAATGATGGAATCAATGATCAACAGCCCGATGCCAACACGTGCTGAAGTGATGGATGTCGCTAATGCGGTTCTCGATGGTACAGACGCTGTGATGTTATCTGCAGAGACAGCCGCTGGTGAATACCCAATCGAAACGGTTCAGGCAATGGCAAATGTTTGTCTTGGTGCAGAAAGTCACCCTTCTATCGCAAAATCTCGTCACCGAGTATCAGAAGAGTTTGTTACTGTTGAAGAAACTATCGCCCTTTCAACAATGTATGCAGCGAATCACCTTAAAGGTGTGAAAGCGATTGTTGCATTGAGTGAGTCAGGTCGTACTCCAAAACTCATGTCTCGCATTAGTTCACATATGCCGATTTACTGTTTATCACGTCATCACGCGACATTAGCAGCAGCTGCACTTTATCGTGGTGTCTATTCTGTATTCTTTGATTCAACAACCATTGAAGATGACAAACTAACCATGGCGGCAATGGCACAGTTAAAGCTCGATGGACACGTTGAAGAAGGTGATGTTGTTATGTTTACTTGTGGTGATTCAATGGAAACTGTTGGCGGTACAAATACTTGCAAAGTGCTAACCGTTAAATAATAAGATTAGAACGCGAACAATTAAGAACGGCGCTTTATTAAGCGCCGTTTTTTGTTATTAATCGTATATCGTTGGGATAGGTTGACGTTTGTGTTCAGTTCTTTGATAGATTGCAATCAATTTATCTTCAATGCTTTTATCAACGACTCTACCTTCTAAGAAATCGTCAATTTGATCATAGGTCATACCTAACGCATCTTCATCCTTTAATTGAGGTTTATCACATTCCAAATCCGCAGTAGGTGCTTTATTCACTAACGGCTCTGGCGCACCAAGTCGCGTAGCAAGTGCCCTAACCTGACGCTTGTTTAAACCAAATAACGGTGCTAAATCACAAGCACCATCGCCAAACTTAGTATAAAAGCCTGTAATGTTCTCGGCGGAATGATCCGTACCAATCACTAATCCACCCACTAAACCAGCAACGTGATATTGTGCTGACATACGCATGCGAGCTTTTAGATTTCCTTTAACAAAATCTTGATTTACTTGTTTACTCAACGCTAAATCATTAAGCATAGTTCGATGATCAATTGCGTCAGCGGCATCTTTTACATTAATGGTAATTGCTTTAGTCGGTTGAATAAAGGAGACGGCTAATTGCGCTTCATCTTCGTCTCGTTGCTCACCATAAGGTAATCGCACCGCATAAAATGAATACTGATCGCCAGCTTGCTCATTTAAACCATTAACTGCCAATTGAGCTAAGCGCCCAGTTAACGTTGAATCGATACCGCCACTGATCCCGAGTACTAACGCATTTGTATGACTTTCGATCAAACGCTGTTGAATAAACGCGATACGGCGTTCAATTTCATTGTCTACGTCTATGGTGGGCTGAACTTGCATCTGTGAAATGATTGCTTCTTTGATCATTGGATTCATTACTCTATATACGATTGATTACTTATTAACTACATTTGGACAGTCTCACAGAGACATGGCGATAAAACTGTTTATCCTTTTGCACTATCCGCGATACCAATGGTTCAAACCATCAGCTATCAAGGGATCATCATTGTCTAATGCCAAATAGGCATCAACTTTGCGATGGAACAAATAAGCAACGACTAATGGAGAAACGCCAATATCGACCATTGCCGCTTCTATATCTTTAAGCATATTACTCATTGAACGTTTACGACCGTGGACCTCAAAGATGAATTGTTGTTGCAGTTTGGCTAAGCTTTTAGCGTCCATTGCTTTATCATCTTTTTTTCGAGCCCCTTTACCGGGTAATAAATACAAACTCTGCGCATTCGTAAACTGCTTAACGCCTTGCTTTAACAACGATTTCAATGGCCCATCGCAAGGAATGACCTTGCCATTTAATTTACCATTTCTATCCCTCAACAGCCATTTATTTCCTTTAATATCTTGCCTAAACGTTCGGCAAATCGTCGCTAACGATTGTCCTGACAGAATTTGAAGACGCAACGTAAATAAATACGTATTAGAAGCCGGTATTTTACTCGCTCGATAATAAATGCCTTTCAGTTGAGCGCCCGTCAAAGCAAGCTCCTGTTTGTCCGATTTATCATTATCTAACTGAAGTCTTCTATTTATCTTAAGGTGCTCTATCGGCTGGCGCGACAAATAATCCATTTGTACCGCATATTTCAAAAGTTGTTTAAGATAAACAATCACTGACGTTGCCATGCTAATTTTATTGACATCTAACAATGGCTTGATGATTCTCAACTCAACGATCCGTTGATTAACTTTTGCCAATTGAACGCTACCAATTTGAGGCAAAATATGCAGCTCAAATAGCCGACAAATTTCATGACCATTCTTGTACTTTTCAATAATAAATTTAGCCCCTAAAAATCGCCAGAATTCTTTCACTTTTACGTGCTCTTTTTCTGCGTAAAATTTCATTGCTTCAATATCTTTTCCAGCTTTCACATGGGGCTCAATTTGCAACGCAATTCGTCTTGCTAAACCTGCATCCATTGTCTCGCTATTGCCAATAAAATAATTTACTTGACGCCCGTTACGACCACCAACGCGATAAAAAAAATAATAACTCGCTAGGCGAGAACCATCATTTTTAACAACACCTAAGCGCACATGAAAGCCCTTAAGTACATTATCATTTATGCGTTTAACTTCAGGAGAGCAGATCGCAATAACGTGCTCAGTAATTCTTTCACTTTTATTCATATATCACCAAAAACACTCACACACATCACAAGTGTAGCACGACAAGCTATTCTCGCAATAAGTAATACAAGGCATAGCACGACAAAAACCATAAAACACCCCTCCTAAAATAAAAAGGATTGTATAAACCATTTATTGGGTAAGCTAAACGAGTATTTTATGAATACTCTAGCCAGGAAAACATCATGTAACGGATAAAATGAACGACGAAGTTAGCATTATTCTCGAATATAAATGGTGTTCCTAAGCGACTAGATTTATAATGCGACATTCAATTTTTATTCACTGGATTGCCATTGTCATTCTTACATTTTGGGTTAGATAAACGTCTTACCTCTTCAATCGAACACCTTGGTTTTGAGCAACCAACACCGATCCAATTACAAGCAATTCCGGTTGCAATGACGGGCAAAGATATCCTTGCTTCCTCACAAACTGGTTCAGGTAAAACACTCGCATTTTTATTGCCAATTATGCAGCGATTATTACGACAAAAAGCCTTCTCAAAACGTGACCCCAGAGCGCTAATTTTAGCCCCGACTCGCGAACTCGCATTTCAGGTCTATCAAGATTTCAAAAAGCTAACTGGTGGCACTAATTTAAAAGCGTCGTTAGTCGTTGGTGGCGAAAGCTTTAATGACCAAGCAAAGGTCTTAAAGAAAGAACCAGATATTATTATCGGTACACCGGGTCGTATGGCTGATCATCTAGAACATCGCCATATTGCCTTACATGCCCTTGAGGTATTAGTGCTTGATGAAGCCGACCGCATGCTTGATATGGGATTTGCGACAGCACTACGTCATATCAACAACGCTGCTGATCATCGCAAACGACAAACGATGCTCTTCTCAGCAACTATCGACGATAAAGCGATTAAAAGCCTAAGTGTAGAAGTGTTACAAGATGCCAAGCGCATCGAAGTAGGACGTAGTATCGATAAACATTCGGCTATCACCCAAACGATGTATTTGAGCGATCATCTCGACCATAAACAAGATCAATTAAAAGCGCTGTGCCAACAACCTTTTGAGCAAATGCTTATCTTCACTGCAACTAAAGCCGACACAGAGCGTTTGGCTACCCTATTAAGTGAGTCAGGGATAAATGCAGCCGCATTACACGGTGACTTACCCCAGTCACAACGCAATAGTGCAATGGACGATTTTAAACGTACAGTGACTAAAGTGCTTGTTGCAACAGACATTGCTGCTCGTGGCTTAGATATAAAGCATGTGAGTCATGTTGTTAATTTTGACCTTCCTAAACATCCTGAGGACTATATTCATCGTATTGGGCGCACCGGACGTGCAGGAAGCCAAGGTAATGCCGTGAGTTTAGTCAGCAGTAAAGATTGGGCAAGTCTAGAGCGAATTCAATTGTTACTAAAGACAACCTTTACATTTGGCGCTTTAGAAGGACTTAAAGCTAAATTCAAAGGTATCAAGCCTAAACGTCCAGTAAACGTTAAACCAAAGACACACAAGCAAAAAGACATTAAGAAAAAGTTTAAGTCAAAAGCCAATGCAAAATCTAAAGCGAAGACATTAGATAAGTCTTTTGTGGAGCGTGTTGAAGTTGGTCACATCCCTATGAAGCGTAAACCGAAAACCGTAGATTAAGTATTACACTGGATGTATTCAGCATTGATGTAACGCTGTTATTTCAGATTTACTCAAAAAAAATGCCGCAACTTAAATAAGCTGCGGCATTTTTATTGCGCTAAAAGGTCGTTAATTTATTGTTTAACGACTGTGGCATCAGCAACTGGTACAACGGTACCGCCACTGCCTATAAAGGTTGCCAGCTGACTCTGCATTTCTATCAACACCTTAGTATTCCCTTCAACCGTACTACCACCGCCTAATTCAACGTTGTTCGTCAAAATTGAACTATGATGACCATCAGTGAAACGAACGATACCTGCAACGCCTTCTGCGTTCATTGTTGTTTCACTAATCGCATTCAGCGCCATAAGCGCGGCAAGCGGTTCTGTTCCCGAAAGCGGTGAATTTACCGCGCGATTTGGCACCACTTGGTCTGGTAAATTGGATGCTCCATCTCCAAGAACTTCCATAACGTGCATTGCCATCGTATTTGCAGCGATTGTTGTTGCATAGTTAATTGGGTCACATGCATCAACTGC
>MPDF01000053.1 GCA_001874365.1 Gammaproteobacteria bacterium MedPE
CATTTTAGTTAATTTTAACAAGTACAAGCGGGAAAATATTTAATGCAATTGGTATCAATAGTTAACTCATTTCACAGCATCGTAAAATCTACGCTTGAGCTCGGCTAATTGCTTGCTAGTGACGCATCTATACAAAATAACCATGCTATCGGTTTAATTGGGCTGATGGGCGCTTGAGATACCTTTTTATCACCTCAATAACCTTGAAGAGATTACAGACGTTCATTCGCCATATACCTAGCAGTATTTAGCACGTTACAACGTCATTGATTGCTTTGCTGTCGCATCAACGTTCGCTATAAATCGCTCTATTGAGGCTCTTCACACGCCATAATCTACTTGTTATACAGTGGGACTTTATTTGACGAGTTTTGTCACACGATAAAGACATCAGTGAATATCTTCATACCGAAGTCTATTGATAGTGAAACGAGGAATTTTAGACATAAAAAAACCAGCACTAAGGCTGGCATTTTTTATTAGATATCGAATTGAACGGTGTTGGCGGAGTGGACGGGACTCGAACCCGCGACCCCCGGCGTGACAGGCCGGTATTCTAACCAACTGAACTACCACTCCACATTTGTGAACCGTAGAACGATTATCTATAACATGATTGGCGGAGTGGACGGGACTCGAACCCGCGACCCCCGGCGTGACAGGCCGGTATTCTAACCAACTGAACTACCACTCCACACATCGTGTTATTACTGTTTTAGATTAAGTTAATCAATAATTTAATTACTTGTCACCAGCGCATAAATACATAACTTAACGTCAAACATAAAAGAAGAAATTGGCGGAGTGGACGGGACTCGAACCCGCGACCCCCGGCGTGACAGGCCGGTATTCTAACCAACTGAACTACCACTCCGCATTAATAAAACCTAAGTTCTACATCGCTTCTTTTTACATTGTATTGGCGGAGTGGACGGGACTCGAACCCGCGACCCCCGGCGTGACAGGCCGGTATTCTAACCAACTGAACTACCACTCCGCAAACAATGCGACACTACTTTTAAATTGGCGGAGTGGACGGGACTCGAACCCGCGACCCCCGGCGTGACAGGCCGGTATTCTAACCAACTGAACTACCACTCCGCAATCTAGTGGAAACAAACTTTGTTAGCCCGTCTCCTTGAGTGCGGGGTGGATAATACGTATCCCCCCCAAATGAGTCAACCAGTTTTTTTAATAAGTTTGTTTTTTTCGTTTAACCGCTGAAATTTACGTCAAAAAAAGCAATATTTGAGCAACTATTTCTTTTTCTTAGACTCTTTGCTTTTTTTATCTTCTTTTTTGTCTTTCTTTTTATCGTCTTTTCCGCCATCTGCGTCTTCTTTGGGTACTTTAGGCTTCTTCTTACGTAAGAAGAACCACATCAATAACCCACCTAACAATAAGATCAATACATTGACCATGACAATGATAATAATCAGCGACTTTTCTTCATCTGCTTTCTGTTGGGCTGCTTTGCGACGCTTAAGCAATTGCTCCCGTTTAAACTTTGCCTTACGTGCTTTATCAGCTTCAATTTTCAGTGCTTTGACTTCTTTAGCCGCTGGCACATCAATCTTAACTTTCATTTGTTCAATGTTATATTTGAACTCACGACCATCAAGCGTGGTACCAAAGACTTCGAGGTCAATCTTATAGCGACCTGGCTTTTGGACATTTTCGAGGCGTAGTAAATGCGTCGGAGCAAGATTGCTGACGCTTAAATGCTCTTTAGTATCATCCGGATGATGAACAATCACTTGCAGAGCCATTTGTGACATGTCGACCGCTTGTTCATTAGTAATAAAGCGCAGTGCATATTGACCATCAATGGCTGCCGATATTAAATCAACTTTGATAGGTTGGGGGCGTAAATAAAGTGGCTGCGAATATTCGCGCTCAAACACTTTATTACCACCGCGCACTAATAAGGTATATGGACCGTTAGGTTTATCTAAATCTAATCGCCCCGTAAATACGCCATCACCGCGTCGCTCATCTAAACCTTGCCCATCATCAATATATTGACCGATAGTAAAGGTACCAGCACCAAAGTTTGGCGCTGAAGAATCACTGGTACTGCGCAAAAATACTTGAAGCTTAATCAAATCATCAACACGGCCAAGTGCTAATAACTTATTATTAAACTCAATACGCGCTGTTAGTTTAATAACTTCACCGACAAAGAGTTCTTTAGGGAATTCATTAACGCGAAGCGCCAAAGATGTTGCCAGACGAATTTCGCTGCTCGGCAAGATGTCGCCGATGATTTGCCACGGACCTATCATCGGCTGTTTAATTTCAATCATGTCTCCAGCATTAGCATCAACCCAATTGACGCCTTCTACTGACCTCGTTGCATACAATTTGCTACCGTCGGGTCGTACTAGGATAATAGGGGCCGATCCGGGTTTACGCTCGATGATAAAGACCAATGCATCTACAGCTTGATCAACGCGGAAACGGTTTGATAACAGCTTTATTTTTTGCTGTGAAGCATCATCCTGAGGATTGTAATTATTCGCTTTGGCTGGCAAGACAACACTTGCACAAATTAACCCGATCAAAAATAGTTGTCGAAACACCCTAACTTTCCTTTCTCAATAATACTTGAAATTGACTGATACCTGCGCCAATAAACACGCGCGATGCCAGCACTTTTAAGTCGCTTCGCGCCACTTACAGCTGCCGCCTTTATCAACGACAACATCGAGTCGTTCTTGATGAGCGCTAAGTTCACTGTCACTTGCATTAAGCACATTTAATACCAATGATGGATCGAGGTTGATTTTGCTGCCTGAGCTTTGTGCATCTGAATCACCAACATTAGTCAGATTTAGCTTTGTTTGACCACCTGTCATTGCAAGATAGACGTCAGCTAAGATCTCCGCATCAAGTAATGCGCCGTGAAGTTCACGCGACGAGTTATCAATACCATAACGCTTACATAGTGCATCAAGGCTATTACGTTGACCGGGGTGCATCTCTTTAGCCATGACCAACGTATCAAGAATACCGCTCATTTGCGCAGTCTTCGCAATACCTCGATTAAGAAGATCAAACTCATAATCCATAAAACCGACGTCAAAGGGCGCGTTATGAATGACTAACTCAGCACCGCTTATAAATTCGATAAATTCGTCAGCAATTTGAGCAAAGGTAGGTTTATCTCGCAAGAAAGCGTCACTGATACCGTGAACTTCAAACGCTTCAGGGTCAACCAAGCGATCTGGTTTGATGTAGACATGATAATGACGCCCAGTCAAACGGCGATTAATGACCTCAACACACCCAATTTCAATAATTTTGTGGTTTAAATATATTGGCCCACCTGCTTGATTCATACCCGTAGTTTCGGTATCTAATACAACTTGGCGTTGATAACTCGACGTGCTCATTAACACACTTCCTTTAACAAAAACATTAACTGGGCTTAGTCTACCAACTCAACCACACAAATTCATTAACAACGACTTTATCTACTTAATTTGTTTTTGATTAGACTGCATACTAGTAACAGGGTTTAGCAATGGCGGGCTGTGCATTGCCCAGCGCGGCTTAACAGGTGTTAATGGGCGCACAAGTTTCTTGGCCATGATGCAATAAAAGCTGCCAATACCCGGAATATTGTGGGATAAGAATGATTGTAAATAACGGGTATAGTGAGGTTTTAGTAGCAAACTAGAATAGACTAGTTTTTTCGACGCCACGACTTTAAAACCTAATACGGCAAGCCAATCTTGGACGCGGGCTTGAGAATATAGTCGCCCATTAAACGGGTATTTATGGCTAAGCTGCGGATTAAGACTCATTAACCCTAAAGAACTAAACGGATTAATACCGATAATCAGAATGTGCCCACCAGCGACAGTAACACGGTTTATCTCCCGCAATAATTGATGAGGGTTATGATGAAAGTTAAGGCTCAGTGCCAAAATCGACGCATCAATACTTGATTCGAGTAATGGCAAGCGGGATAGATCAGCGACGACATCAGCACCACCACCCGGTGCAATACCAAACTGATGCTTGATAAGACACTTATCGGTATTTAGCTGATGACTTAACGCACCAACTTTTAATAAGTGATAACCAAATATATGGGATAGCCACGGCGCTATTGCTTCTTCTATATTGTCCTTAAGCCAATCGCCCTGAGCAAGCTCTTGCCATTCGCTTGGGGCAAGTACACGGTGATTGCTAAATGCGGGCTTAAAAAACACAGACTAAGTCACTCTTTTTATTAAACAATAACTCTACAATATCGCAAATTACACGAGATCGCTACTCACCATTGATAGTAATCACTAGGGTTCTGCTGCCGCCGTGATCACGATGCTCACACAAATATATGCCTTGCCATGTTCCAAGGTTTAATTGGCCATTAGTCACCGGTATTGACTGACTGGCACCAATGATAGTGGATTTGATATGAGCGGGCATATCGTCACTACCTTCATAAGTATGTTCATAATATGGCGCGTTTTCTGGCACAAAACGATTAAAGTGTTCTTCCATATCACTGCGCACGGTGAAATCAGCATTTTCATTTAACGTTAATGATGCAGACGTATGTTTAATAAATAAGTTAACAAGCCCGATTGATAACCCCGCGAGTTCAGGAATAGCGCGTTCAATTTCATCAGTAACGAGATGAAAACCTCGCCTTCTCGGTGCCAACGTAATCTCTCTTTGTAACCACATAATTTTTCTCAAGAGCAATAAATGCGTTCGAGTAAAACAAAAAAGCCCCAACACGGCAAGCATGTTGAAGCTTTTAAATTAGCATTCTATCTAAAAATTAAGCGCTTAAGACATTGCCATCATCATAGAACTTGGATTCTCAAGGTATGATTTCCAAAGATTACAGAAACGCGCAATGGTACCACCATCAATAACGCGGTGATCGCCAGACCAACTCACGTTCATAATCTGGCGAGCAACCACATTACCAGCGTCGTCAAAACGCGGCAGCTTTTGCAATTTACCTAATGCAACAATAGCGACTTCTGGCTTATTGATAATCGGCGTTGCTGTGGTTCCGCCAAGTGCACCAATATTTGAAATGGTAATGGTGCCATGTTTCATGTCATCTTGGGCTAAACGACCTGCGCGCGCAGCATCTGTTAAGCGCGTTACTTCATTAGCAACGTCAACAATAGATAGATTTTGCACATGCTTAATATTAGGTACTAATAAACCAACTTTGCTATCAACCGCCATCCCAACATTATGTTGACTAAAATATTGTAGCTCGCTACCGTCATTCGTTAATTGGCTGTTAAGTACTGGATACTCTTTAATGGCAAGTGATAAGGCCTTAATAAAAAACGGCATCATGGTGAGTTTTACGCCCTGCTCTTTATAAGCGTCTTTCATACCGCCACGCAATGCAATTAAGTCAGTTAAGTCAATCTCTTCGCTGTACGTAAAATGCGGGATAGTGCTAACTGAATCAACCATTTGACGAGCCATAGCGGCTTTAATTCCGCGAATTGGTTCAACACTAGCCACATGGTTCGCAGCTAAATCACCGCTAGGCACCGTTGTTGGTACCATCGCAGTGTCTGTGGTTGAGTTAGTTGACGCTTCAACAACAGGCGCTGACGGCGCTAATAAGTCACTCTTATAAACACGACCATTTTTACCTGAACCGTTAACCTGTGTTAAATCGATATTCATTTCTCGTGCAACACGGCGCACTGCAGGACTTGCAATGGCTTTTTTGTTGTTGGCCGTATTATCAACATTAGCAACAGGCGCAGTTTGTTGAGCCGACTCGACAACAGGTGCTGTTACAGCGCTGACTTCACCTTCACAGCGATAACTAAATAGCGGTGCATGCACTTTTGCGACACTGCCTTTTTTAGTAAATAACTCACTGACAACGCCATTCTCAATTGCCGGAATTTGAACTAATGCTTTATCGGTCATTACGTCACAAATGGGTTGATCTTCTTGAATTTCATCACCAACAGCGACTAACCATTCAACCACTTCACACTCAACAATTCCCTCGCCAATATCCGGTAGTAGGAATTCTTTAACGATCTCACCTGTTGTAGCTTCTGGTGCAGGAGTCCCTGCCACTTCTTGTACTGGTTTAGGCGCAACTTCATCGTCAGGCTGGATCTCAAATAGCGGAGCGTGAACTTTCGCGATTTCGCCTTTTTTGTGATACAGACGAGTGATAACGCCATTGTGCATTGATGGAATTTGCACCAATGCTTTGTCAGTCATTACATCTGCTACTGCTTGATCTTCTTCAACGCGGTCGCCTTCGTTTACAAGCCACTCAACAAGTTCACACTCGATGATGCCTTCACCAATATCTGGTAATAAAAAATCTTGTGCCATGATTATTCCTCAATACACATCTACGCTTTAGCCGGCGTATTGGTTAACTATTAAAAATTGACTGACGCTTTAATCGCTTCAAAAATTTTGTATTTGTCTGCAACATATTCTTTCTCTTGCATTAGCGGATATGGGGTATCTAAACCACATACTCGGCCAATCGGTGATTCTAAATGTAAAAAACATTGGTCACTGATAGTTGCAGAGATTTCGCCAGCAAAACCACCCGTAATAGGTGCTTCATGGCTAATAATTAGACGACCAGTTTTAGTCACTGATTTGGCGACTGTGTCGACATCCCAAGGTGCAAGCGTACGCAAATCAATGATTTCACATGAAATACCTTGCTCTTTTGCCATTTCACACGCTTGCTCAATGATTTCCATTTGAGCGCCCCAACCTAGCAGTGTAACGTCAGAGCCTTCGGCCACAACTTCTGCTTTACCGAGCTCAATTTCGTAGCTTTCTTCTGGCACTTCGCCAATAGAAGCACGGTATAAACGTTTAGGTTCAAAGAAAATCACCGGATCTTTGTCGTTAATACACGCCGTTAATAAGCCTTTAGCTTGATAAGGATTACGCGGTACAACAACTTTAATGCCTGGAGTCCCAGTGAAGTAGGCTTCTGGTGATTGAGAGTGATATAAACCACCAGCAATACCGCCGCCGTATGGCGTACGTATAACTAACGAACCAACGTTAAACTCGTTGCCACTACGGTAACGGAATTTTGCTGTTTCATTAACGATTTGATCGAATGCAGGAAAAATGTAATCGGCAAACTGAATTTCAGCGATAGGAACACTCCCTTGCGCTGCTAAACCATTAGCAAAGCCAAGAATACCTTGCTCAACAAGAGGCGTATTAAAGCATCTATCTTTGCCAAACTTTTCTTGTAAACCACTTGTTGCGCGGAATACGCCACCAAAGTGACCAACATCTTCACCAAAACATAATACGCGCTCGTTCTCTTCCATCGCGTGATCTAACGCGCTGTTAATCGCGTGTAATAAATTCATTTGGGCCATTAGTGAGACTCCCCTTTCGCGCTTGGATAGGCATCTGGATATTTTGCAATGTGTGTTTTAAGATCGCTAAGTTGTTGTTGTAGATGTTTAGGAACGTCGTTGTATACGTCGGTCACTAATTCATCTAATGCTGGTGCGCCAATTTTTTCAGACACTTTAAGTTCGCTTAATACCTCAGCACGGTATTTATCAAATAGCGCTGCATCTTTATCTTCATCCCACCAACCTTGGCTCATCATCCACGTTTTAAAACGTAAAACACCGTCAATTTGTGCCCATAAATCTTCTTCTTCTTTTGAGCGGTAACCACTTGGATCATCTGATGTTGAATGAGCGCCCAAGCGATAACTCATCGCTTCAATTAATACAGGCTTGTTGTGTTTTAAAGCATACTCACGTGCGGTTTGCGTCGCTAATAACACCGCTAATAAATCATTACCATCAACGCGAATCGTTTCAATGCCATAGCCCACGCCACGCGGTGCAATACCATCGCCGGCATATTGCTCATCTGTACCCGTTGAAATCGCATACCCATTGTTACGGCAAAAGAATATCGTCGGCGCTCTTAATACAGCCGCCATATTTAGCCCAGCATGGAAGTCACCTTCTGATGCAGCGCCTTCACCGAAATAACAAATGGTTAGTGCATCATTACCTTGCAGTTTTTGCCCGTATGCGTAACCCGCGGCCTGTGGAATTTGAGTAGCAAGCGGTGAAGAGATCGTCATATAGTTCAACTCATTAGAACCATAATGGATTGGCATTTGACGACCTTTACCTAAATCTTTTGCATTTGAAAACAATTGATTCATAAAGTTAGGCGTCGAGAACCCGCGAAAGCGCAATGCCGCTTGTTCACGATATTGCGCCATAATCATGTCATCATCTGATAGCGCCGCCGCGCTGCCTGTAATCGCGGCTTCTTCACCTTTACATGTCATATAAAAGCTAATTCGCCCTTGACGTTGTGATGCAACCATACGCTCATCGAATACGCGGATAAATGCTAGCGTGTCGTATATTTTTAACGCTAATGTTTCATCAATGTCAGGCATTTGAGCACCTTCAATGACGACACCTTGCGGGTCTAACACTTTTAGCGTTGGAATATCCAAAGCATCGCCTTTAATAAACGATGCTTGGTGAATGGCATTCACCACTTTGCTATCAGGTCTATTCATGATGTTCCTTTATTTGTAGCTATCAGTTACTGCGAAACTGTGCTTTTCTTAGTGTGCATTTAGGCATTTCAACCATCGATGTAAGTGGTTTACTTCATCGAAAACATTGATGCCAATGAATAAGTTTTTAGTGGCATTCACTTTACCTATACGTAAACTGGCTGACAATACAGAGCGGTCAATTATGAATCAGTTTTTAGACTTCAAAAAAAAAGGAACTGTAAATTAAACATTACAGCCCCTTAGATTATCGCTAATAAACAGGTAGATAGCTATGGAAGCTTAGTTGGAACCACCATTAATACAGCGCGATTGCCATTGGCGACTTTTGCGTTAGGAAAGACAATTGCTTCACCTTCTGTTTCGATTTTATAATCGACATCCCCTTCGGACGCTAATTTAAATCCGACAGGAAAGCTCGTAAAGTTAACAACATCGTCTGCAAAGAAAAATTCGAAACTATCATCGTGTTTATCGATCGCGCGGTTGACTTCAAATAAATTGAAGTCGCCTTCGTTATAAGGCACAAGTTGCATGTCCTTGCCAGTTATCATTGCCTTAAGTGTTTCGCGTACTTCAATAAAGCGCGTCATATCATTTTCACCGAATGGACGCACCTTGCCAAGTTCTACGGTGAAGGCATGTGCGCTATATTGGTGTGAAGAAAAATAACTAAATGTGGTGGTTGGACCGTTTGATAACAAGATAGTGTTTACACCACATGCAAGCATAATTTGTAATTGCTCTTTACTGTAGGCCTTACCATGCAAATACGGATAAACCGCAAACTTTTCGTTTTTAGAGCCGCGGATTGCAGTGTGTAAGTCGTAGTGAATGCGCTCTTTAGCATCGTTAACGCGATAGAAGTCATCAACGTATTGCTCAAGCTTTTTGGCACGAATACGTTCACGATTACAAAGCCCCGGTGCTTTTGAATGGGCGCCACTAAATAAGCGATTCATATTTTCTTCAACAAAGCGCTCGCCAATGTTCATTGAAGCTGGATTACCAAACAAAAACATTATGCGATGAGCTGGCAACATTTTTTGATCAAGTAAGTCTTGAACAAAATCACTACAGATTTCAATCGGACCTGTCTCATTTCCGTGGACACCACAAGATAAAATAATATCTTTGCTGCTTTCTTGCGGCGGCTCAAAAACAATCACGCCGGTGTCCCATACCTCAACATGACACCCGTTTTCTAACGTGAAGTCTTGGGTCTGCTCACTGCTCCACTCATTGGCACGTGTAAAGCTTAAAAAATCTTGTTGTTGATAAGGATGTGACACGAAAACTCCAGAATAATGAAAAATAACCGCATCATTATAACGAGAAGCACTCAAGAAACATACTATGCAGTTTTGATTGTCCAATAAAAAAGCAGCTCTTGAGCTGCTTTTTAAGTTTCACCAAAACGACGTTTAAATAGAAGTCGTGAGATCTGTTAACCAATCAGGCATTAGTTCTACCAAAATGGTTTCAAGGTGGCGATCATAACCAAGTAAAATGGTCATTGCGATTAGTACCAAGAACACACCAAGCAGTTTCTTCGTTAAATTAACGTGTTTGTTTAATTTATCACGATTAATTAATTTACCAGACACACTGCCTAATACTAACAATGGCACACCTGCCCCCAAGCCAAAAATTAGCATAATGGCAAAAACAATCGGTAAACTATCGCCTTGGATTGCTAACGAAATAGCAGCACCTAGTGTTGGTCCGACACAAGGTGTCCAAACAAAGCCCAATAGTGCACCAAGCACAAATTGGCCGCTTACACCTGTTGCTTCATAGGTTGCAACCTTATTATTGCCACGACTCATTAATCGTGACGCTAATTGTGTAAACTTTTGATTAAGTGGATCGACGAGAATAATCAAACCAAACGTTAGCAATAACACTGCGCTTATGGTTTTTATCACGCTGATATCAAAATCCCATGCAATAGCCGCAAAACTTATTAGGCTACCTGTGACTGCAAAAGATAATGAAATACCAAGAATTAAGGCCAATAAACCATTCTTACTTTGCTGTAATGCGCTAGAGATAATGATGGGTAATATCGGCAGTACACAAGGCGATAGCGTACTTAATACACCAGCGACAAAACTAAAAAAGAACGCAGAAATTTCCATTATTATTTAGCTTTCATGGTAAATAGGTTAAATAGTTTGCGTTGGTCAGTTTCCGCGATTTTACGACCAATTTCTTTGTCGCCTTTATAGCGAATCAATGTACTTTGACGAAACGCTTTAAAATGCTTAACCCATTCTTTTTGTTTGTCATAATCAACCTTTAATACCGTTAAGTCGCTTTCTGGATGCTCTTTAAAAAATGCCTTAATAACTTTGCCTTGCTTGCGACAAGTTGGGCACCATGTTGCATATACATCAATTAGAATTTCGGCGTTTTCTTGCTGTAGTTGTTTAAAGCCGTCTTCCGTAAATTGCATGACGCCGCCAGCAAATGCCGAAGTAGATAAAAATAACGAACAGATTAATAGTAATTTTTTCATGAAAATTTCCTGAGATATAGATTTCGTCTTTACAGACCTATCCCAGTAAAAAAAACTTTCACAAAATATCGTTAATTATCACAAAAGATTCTCATTCGCTTATAAAAGCAACAATTATGGATGACCAAATAGTCGAAAATTCCAATTTTCAACCTGACCTGTTTCAAGACGTTTTTCGAGGGTCGATGTCCATGACAACGATAAGGGCAATGTAAGTAGTTGCTTTAAACCGTCTACGTTTAACGGATCGCCAAAGTAAATATCGCACACCTGCGCTATGGTAAGGGCATTATCAACGCGTTTAATGCGCGTAAATGAAGCGCCCTCTTTCACTAAGCCAGGTTGAATGACGCGATAAAGCCAACCACAACGATTAGTCTGTTGCATCTGAAGGGAAAATTTATCAATTTGCCAGCGCTTATTAAGTTTAAAGCAGGGAGAACGAGGCTGACTCACTTCGATAATGACTTCTCCCCACTGAAATTGATCGCCGATACAGACATTGTGTTCGTCAAATCCGAGCGTTGAAATATTCTCGCCCATCGATGACGGCAACCAATCTCGGTTAATGTCTAATGCTTGATATTGCGTTTTCCATAATGAATAGTGCTCTTGTGGGTAATGATGAAGCGCTCGCTCTGTGCCCCCGTGATGCTTGGGATCAGCGCATTCATCGGTAACAATGCCATATTCGTCAATTTCTATATCGCCTGATACAAGTTGCTTGTCGATAGCCGTTTCAATGCCATATGCCTGAGTTATTTTACCGCTATAAATAGCTAATACCGTCATTTTTATATCCAAAGTCATCCCAATTTGATGGCATTATACTGATACAAAATTCGATTTAGAATGAAAGTTTCACCGCAATTTTGGTGTCTTTTGTTTAGCAAGGCAAATTTTTACTTTACCCCGCTAGAATTTAATTATAGACTTCTAGCCATCTAAACGGTTAAACGAGTTTTTAAGAGAGATTAATTATGCAAACTGCAACTTTCGGTGGTGGCTGCTTCTGGGGCGTAGAAGCGTTATTTCGTCAACAAGACGGCGTTATTGAAGCATTTTCAGGATATGAAGGCGGTGAACAAGATGCCCCGACATACCAAGAAGTATGCACTGGTGCAACGGGCCATGCAGAAGTTGTTGAAGTCACTTTTGACGAATCAGTAATTAGTTATCAACAACTATTATCAATTTTCTTTGAAAACCATAATCCAACACAACTTAACCGACAGGGTTTAGATGTGGGCTCTCAGTATCGCAGTGCCGTTTTTTATCACAGTAGTGAACAGCAAGCGCAAGCTATTACAGCCATCGAACAACTGACTGCCGAAAAACGTTTTGGCGATAAAAGTATTGTCACAGAAGTAAGTCCTGCGAGTACCTTTTATAAGGCCGAAGAATATCATCAAAAATATTATGCAAAAAATGGCGGCAGTTGCTCCATTTAGAGAATGCGTATTAACGTCCACCTTCAGGGACGGTAATTTCAAAAGGACATAGTCATGACTCAAATACCACTCTATTTTTTGCCAGGCACACAATGTGATGACGCGTTATGGCGACAGGTATTTGAGTATTTACCACCGCGATTCACTCCCATTTCATTGGTCATTCCGACGGGGGACAATCTAGCAAGCATTGTGGAAGTATTGCGTAAAGCGCTACCCGATACCCCTTTAAACATCATTGGATTTTCATTGGGTGGTTACGTTGCATCACTCTTTGCCACGACTTACCCGCAATGCATAAATCAGCTCCTTGTTGTTGCAAATGCCCCAACAGCCTTGCCGCCGCAGGAAATACTAATCCGTCAGCAAACACTAGATTACATTGAAAAAAATGGCTATAGCAGTATGCCTAAAACACGGATCCGACAATTATTGTCGCCGATGAATCATCAGAACAGTGACATCATCGATATTATGCGTCAAATGGACAAACGAGGCGGTGAGTCGATGTTAGTCAATCAACTATCTAGCACTACTCAACGAGAAGACTTGCTTGGCCCGTTAAATCAACAATCCTTTACCACGAAGTTTGTTATCGGCGAACATGATGATTTAGTCAATATTAACGAACTCAAAAAGTCATTATTAAATGATCGGTTGTCTATTGAAACATTAGAAAACTGCGGTCATATGAGCCCGCTTGAGTCTCCTCAATCAGTAGCTCATATTATTGAACAATACTTTAAAACGGACTAGGGTATTGTTTAAAGACCTGATGAATATCATCTAACACCGCTTGTGTTAGCGGTTCACTAAAGGCGTCAATATCTTCAACAAGCTGCGCCATTGTCGTTGCGCCGATAATACTTGATGTAACACCTTGCACCTGATCGCACCAACCAAGTGCTAATTTCACCGGTGAGATACCATGGCTTCTCGCGACGTCAACATAGGCCGCAACCGCTTTGTCAGTATTTGTAGTGTCTCTGAATAATCCATTACGCTGCATTAATGTCCAGCGGCTTCCCTCCGGTCTTGCCCCGTCAAGGTATTTACCAGATAAAGCACCAGTGGCAAGCGGTGACCAAGGTAGGTAAGCAATATTTTCATTGACACATTGTTCAATTAAATATGGCCAATCTTTGGCATGTAACAAACTAAACTCATTTTGAATGGACACCATTTTAGGCAAGTTGTGTTGCTCGCTCAAACGCAGGTACTGACTAATACCCCAAGGCGAGTCATCAGATAAGCCACAATGACGGATCTTGCCACTCTTTATGCACTTCTGGAGCCCTTCTAGAATATCTAGCTTTTGTGCAATATGAGATTCACTGTCTTGACCTAGAAACGGCATACCATTAGGCCACTGATTACCAAAATGCGCTATTGCTCGATTAGGCCAATGTAGCTGATACAAGTCAATATAGTCAGTTTGTAACCGTTGTAGTGAGCTATCTACCGCTTTAATTACATTGTCACCGGTGATGGGTGCGCCGTCGCGAATGTAATTAAAACCAGGTCCCGCTATTTTTGTGGCTAGTACAATATCTTCGCGTTTTGTCGGGTGACGACTCAGCCAATTTCCAATAATTGACTCAGTTTTACCATAAGTTTCTTCACGCGGCGGGATTGCATACATCTCAGCCGTATCGATAAAATTAACGCCTTGCGCTAATGCATAGTCAATTTGCGCGTCTGCGTCAGCCTGATTATTTTGTACGCCCCACGTCATACTTCCTAAACACACTCGCGACACAGAAAGGTCGCTATCACCCAATGGAGAATATTTCATATCGTCCCTATCACTAAACAATTTTCATCAGCGTAATGCACCCATAAATTATGTCAACCACATCGCGATATAACTCGAGGAAAAAGATAGCGCTAGACCACAGTCAATCGACTAATGTCTTATTGAAATCCTCATCGTCATATCAGTCGCAGAACAACAAATAACCAACGTAACCGAAATACATTAAACCGATGATAAATATCATGTTAATTTATAACGATACCATTGTGGCTAGCCAAGCATGGCGCTATACTGCGCGCGTTCTCACGCTCTCTAATCTTATTAATTTAAAAGGTTTTCATTACCATGATTTCAGGTGTCATATTAACGCTTGTCGCCCTCGCCTTTATCCTCATTGTCATCGAAGATATTATTCACGTTAATAAAGCTAAAACGACGATGTTTTTTGGCACATTAAGTTGGATAATTATCTTCGTTACGCCGCTAGATGGCCTAACTAGTGAAATACTTAAACATAAACTTGATCATAATATTTTAGAAATTGCGACCTTGTGGCTGTTTCTCATGGCTGCGATGACTTTTGTCGCTTATTTAAACTCTAAAGGGTTTATTCAAAACTTAGTACACCGCGTCATGCCAGCACAAATTAGTGAGCGAAAGTTGATGTTTCTTGTTGGAATATTCGCTTTCATTTTTTCGTCGATTTCAGACAACATCACCGCAACGTTGATTTCTTTAGCAGTCATTATGTCATTGAAACTCGATGCTAAAAAACGCATAAAATACGCGACGCTAATTATTTTTGCGGTAAATTCAGGCGGCGTTTCCCTCATCACAGGAGATGTAACAACCTTGATGATATTTTTAGCCGATAAGGTATCAATTAGTCATTTGCTATTGCTCATTGTACCTGCAGCAATTAGTGTGCTATTTCTCGCCGGCATGCTTTCTATAGGGATGAACGGCATGCTGACCTTTGAAAAAGTACAAGCCAAGGCCATCGAAAAAACCGACATCGCAATTGCGACTATTTTTCTAGGCACTATTTTAGGCACCCTGCTTTTAAGCGCTCTGTATCGCGTACCACCAGTGCTGAGCTTTTTATTCGGTTTGTCTTTAATGTTTTTAGTGGCACAGTTTCTAATGCGTAAAAAAGACGTGAACCGCAAAATAATCGACTATATACGAGAAATAGAATACGACACTTTGTTGTTTTTTGTGGGAGTATTGTTGCTGGTTGGGGCACTCAAAGAAATTGGCGTATTGGCACAGTTTACAACGTTATATCAACATATAGCGCCAACCTATGCTAATTATTTAATGGGTATTATGTCAGCCTTAATAGACAACGTGCCACTAACTGCCGCATTGCTTAAAGCTGATATAGCGATGAATGCTCGACAATGGTTAGCATTCACCTATGCCACTGGTGTCGGAGGGTCAATGCTAATCATTGGCTCTGCTGCAGGTATTATTGCGATGAGCAAAGTCAAGGAATTAACCTTTACCAGTTATCTTAGAATGAGTTTATATCTACTGATTGCCTACACCATTGGTTATTACGGTGCATACCTAGCGGGTAGTTTTATCTAGATAAATATAAATGAGCTCATGCTGATCAACATGAGCTCACTAGAACGGTCGACTAATTAGCTTTCATCACTAATTGAAGTGGATAATCAAACGTGTGAACACCAACCTTAATTTGTAGATTTAAAAAGTCGAAATGGTCGTGCTCTATCGTATTAGTTTTCAAAGGCACTTGGATAAAGTGCGCTGCCTTTTTAATCACAATAGGCTCAAACGTATTAACCGTAAACGGTTGCGTTATTGCGATACTATCAATTAACGCTAACGAATCAACGACAAGCACTGTTAACAACGTTTGAACATTATTTCTCACTTCAACATTGTGACTAGGCGGCGTAATAGTTAATGAATTGCGGATAGCCGCTTCATTGACCAGTGATAGGTTAACGATTTTCATCACCGTCCCCCCATTTTTCAAAGTGGCCGTATAAATCACTGAAACGATAACACTGGTATCAACTTTTGGCACGGTAAAGCCCAGAGATGTCTTTGTTTTATGAGCATCTATGGTGGCGAGCCCTTGAATAGCCCAAGTAAACGACTCTATTTGTTCGAAATCGTCACTAATAACCGAAATTTCAATGTCTTGTCCCTGCCCTGCTGTGATGCGTGACTGTTCCAATGTAATAGGAACAGGCGTTTTATCAGCATTAACTTTAATCGTTGATTCGACGGTCCGTGTTTCTTCTCCCATTGTCACAATTAACGTGAGTAATGCTTCCATATCACGACTAACTTCTGGAGCCACTATGGTCACTGAGTCAGTTGACGCATTTAGCAATGTGATACCACTGCCCGCTTCAACTTTCCAATCATAACTATCGATCTGGTGACTATTGTCGATGGTTGCATAAACAACTTTGTTTGCTTCCTCATCTATCGATATTGTTGATGGTAACGTCACATTCAATGATGGCGTTATATTTGGCGATACAAAAATAATGTCTTCGTCCGTCGTACTCAGCCCCGAGTCAGTGGTGACCGTCAGCGTAACAGGAAATGCAGTAAATTTTTCAACTAATGGTCTTGCTGTCACCCAATCTACTTGATAGTGATTGTCGCTAAGTGTTGTAAAAGTTGTGCTTTGAACTTCAACATTATTAAGCGTCCATACTGCTAACGTCGGCTCCTGAAGTGAAATAATACGAGCCTTAATGGTGACACTTTCTAATGAATTTCCTGAAGTCGTATTAAAAATGGACACTAAAGGTGCCGTTGGTTCGGCAGACGTATCTTTAGGCTCTAAAGTGATTTCAACATGTTCAATTGACTCATTGTCATGACTGTCGGTAACAGTTAATGAGATAATAATTTTACGTTGCACACTCACAGCAGGAAACGTAACTGACGACTGGACGAGTGTGCTATCTGAAAAAATTACACTGGAATCATCAGATGACCATTGGTAGCTCAGTTCATCATTTTCTGGGTCAGAGACCGTTGGGCTAAACAACACCGTCTGGTTACTCTCGACTGTTTTGTTTGCCACTAAATCAATGATTGGTGGCTTATTGTCAGGTATTTTCCCCAGTACATTAACCGTCATTGTTTTAGCACTCCACGCACCGTTTGAATCGGTTACTGTCAATGTTAGGGCGTAGCTTTTATTTGAGTCATGGGCAGGAAAACTAAACGTTGTAGACCTATCGTTACTATTTGAAACGTTTACTTCATCACTTGTCGACCATTTAAATGTTAATGAATCGCCATCGGGATCTGATACCGTTGGATTTACCGTTAATGGCTCATTATTGTTAACATCAACTGACTCAACCAATTCAATAATGGGCGCTTGGTTTTGTGTTGTCATAGCTGCCACCTTCACCTGCATCGCTTTAGAACTTGACGCCCCTTTTGAATCCGTTGCAGTTAAGGTAATAGTATAGGTTTTCTCTTCATTACTCGCGGGGAAATTAAAGGTCGTTGATGGTGAATCATCATCTTCAATAGTGACGTCATCGTTATTAACCGCCCACTTATAAGTAATCACATCTCCATCAGCATCAGTCACTGTTGGTGATACACGCAGTGGTTCATTATCACTAACGGTCGCAGACGTATCTAAATCGATTACTGGATTATTATTGGTTGGGACAGATTGTGAGGGTGATGAGCCAGACGACCCTCCGCCACATGCGGCTAATGCAAACGTAACTAATAACACGATGGCTTTTTTCATATTCATTCCTTAAATATTAGTAATAAAATCTAATTAATTATTGAATTATAATAATTAAGTTCAGCATTATAAGGAGGTTGTATATTTATTAACGTTATTAATTGTAACCGAATGTAGTCTAGAGTCGTTGCGATTAACTCAGAATAGGCGCTTAGTATTATCTTTCGCTGCGATATTGACTTTACTTTGATAATCAACGCTTTGCATTTCAGTAAGCCGACTTACAGTCCGCTTGAATGCTGTAGTGACCCGCCCGCCTTGATATAAAGATTCAATTGAACAGCTTGCATTGATTACAAGTAATTTTTGACGATCATACAATTCATCAACTAACGCAATGAAACGCCTTGCACAATCATCAAGTAATCCAATTTGCTGTGGTGACGCTGGCAAAAGTTTGTAATTAGTATCACCATCTTCTGTCCCTTTGGTGGCAGTTGTCGTACTAATGACGCCTCCCATTTGAACGACGTTACTAACGGCAATGATTTTAAAATGATCAGCAAGGTAGATGTAGTCATTCTGACTTCGAGGGCCATCGCATAACGCCATAAAATCAAACCAAATTGCATCTTCACTTTGTCCTTTAGTGATGATGTCACGATGACAAACATTGATGACAGACGGTGAATCCCCTAAGTTGAACGTGGTTAAATTATTAGCAAAACGCTGCTCATCATTCACAAAATAGACAGGTGCGTATTCGGTATATTTTGTTCGATAGTCGATTTCGCCATCTAGTGAAAACACGTCTAAATGCTGCTTTAACAACGCAATTGAAGGAAGGAATCGATCGCGCGCCAGTCCGCCTTCATAAAGATTATCGGGTGGGGTATTAGACGTCGCGACAATCATGATCTGATGTTGATGCAGGGCATTAAAAACGCCACCCAATAACATTGCATCAGCGATATCTGTCACGAAAAACTCATCAAAACAGATAACATCAACTTGTGCTGCTAATTCCTTAGCCACTAGCGCTAAAGGGTTTATTGTCCCTTGAAGTTCATTGAGTTTTTTATGTAATCCATGCATAAAATGATGAAAATGAATACGGGATTTTCGAGTGGTTTTGAGGGTGTCATAAAACATATCCATAACCATAGTTTTACCGCGCCCTACCCGGCCATAGAGATAAAGGCCCTGTGAAGACATTCCATTTTCTAAGGCTGATTGACGTTGCGATAACGCCTCGACAGCATGCAACTGACGTATATCTTGCGTCAGTTTTTGACAATCTAATGCTTGTTGGTATGCAGCTAACACAAATAATAACACTCTAAAAATTGGTAATTTTACAGGGAGTTTGCCAGCGCTACAATTGCGTTTTCCTTAGTAAGAATCCATCCATGTCGATGCAATAGATCCTCAGTCTCATAAAATAGCGTCAAAGAAGCTCTACACTCGCTCCAGAGGGCCATTAGCTTCGCGTTTTTAAACCTTAAAAATCATTAATATCCAACGCTGACTCTAACTTTTAGGATCCAACGAATTGTGCGTCGGTAATTTAGCTAAACTAACGACGTGACCTATCAATGGCACAAAATTATGGCAATTTAAATATAAACATCTGACCGATGAAAAAAGCGTAAAACTATCTTTGGAAACTTACCCACAATTTAGTCTAGCTAACGTGATGAATAAGATTAACAAACGACATGAGTTGATTGCCAACGATATGACTCCAAATAGCGCATGGCCAAGCAGAATATATGCAAATGTATCACGATTCTTTATTTACAATCGTGATGTAATGATTTGAACTAAAGAGATAAACCGTCACATCAAAGCACGCTTCAAAGGAATAACGCACGCTAGGAAAGTATGCATTTCCTGACTGAGATACCACCGCTCTCACATCACATCACCATTAACCAACGACATTTTACACCCTTAGAGAAAGACGGAAGCTCTCAGCAACTACGGGAATCAGCCAGAGCCCTTATCAAATTATGGATTATGGCACCGGCCGTGGGATAGTCTATGCGAACACTTAAGCAGGATTATTACAGGGGTCAACAAATAAGCGTTAACTCAAGCCGCCAGATTTAGACAATGACCCGAATGTATCGCAACTCCCCCCCA
>MPDF01000054.1 GCA_001874365.1 Gammaproteobacteria bacterium MedPE
CAGAACGCACTAAAAAGGTTCCTAGTAAACTCAAAGAAAATGCCGAAATTGCCAATAATACTGTCCAGTTTCTAAATTGACCGCGTTGTTCGGTAACCGAAAGCGAATGAACCAATGCGGTGCCCACTAACCACGGCATAAATGACGCGTTTTCTACCGGATCCCAAAACCACCAGCCGCCCCAGCCAAGTTCATAATATGCCCACCAACTACCAAGCATAATACCTACAGTTAAGAAAGCCCAAGCAGCCAATGTCCAAGGTCTTGTCCAACGTGCCCATGCAGCATCCATTTTCCCACTCATCAACGCTGCAACGGCGAAAGCAAAGGCAACAGAAAATCCAACATAGCCCAAATAAAGCATTGGCGGGTGAAGTATAAGCCCTATATCTTGCAATAACGGATTTAAATCACGCCCCTGCATCGGGATATCAATTAAAATTCGCTCAAATGGATTAGAAGTTAGTAGCGTAAATAAGAAAAAACCCGCGGCGACCATACCGAGAATAGATAATACTCTGGCCACAAATGCTTCTTCTAATTGACGACTTGTCGCTGCTAGCGCCAATGTCCACACGCAGAGCGTTAGCACCCAAAATAGCAATGACCCTTCATGACCACCAAATACAGCTGCTATTTTATATTGAATTGGCAATTCAGTATTAGATTGATGAGCGATATACGCCACTGAAAAGTCATCTGTTACAAAGCTGTAAGTCAATAAGCCATAACTTAATGCGGCAAAGAAGAACATACCGAAGGTGAGAGGTCTAGCATAACGAATTAGGCTTAAATTATTTTGCGCCACACCAACAAGTGGGATTACGCCAAGTGCAATTGCGAACATCAGTCCGACAATAAATGAGAAATTTCCTAACTCAGGGATCATTTCACTTCCTCAGTATTAAAGATAAAACTGTCACATGACAGCATAATGCATCGGGCGCCTATAATAACTGATCCCAACCTCGATTAACTAATAAAGATCAAAAAATCCTTATTTAGGCCTACACAATCAAAACAAGCGAAGCTCGATGGACACTGATAATTAGTAAAAGTTTCATGATTTTTGTAAATTATTTTCTGTAACTTGATCCTGCATAAATTTTGCTGCGATAGCTATACCACAAGGCATAATTTAACGTACAATCAGCACCAATTTTTTATAAGCATTGGCGGCGAGTCAAATCATGACAACTGAACTTTGGGCAGCAATAGGTTTTATGGTGCTGATAGCACTTCTTATTTTATGGTGGCCTTATGCTCGAAACAGCCAAATTAAAGCGCAATCAAATAATGCGCGAAATGAAGCCAATAAAGAGAGTTATCTCACTTCATTAGAAAAAATAGATACACAACTTGCTGAAAATCGTATTAATCAACAAGAGTATGACGAGCTGAAAACAGAATTAGGCCGTAAACTATTGCAAGAAGCTTCAGATAATAATGAGCAGTTAGAAGTTAAGTCGCACTCAATGTTTCTACCAATTATTTTAAGTGGTTTAATGGTATCGGCATCGATTTATATGTACTTAAACATTGGTGAATCGCAGCACCTTGAGCAAGCAATGGCACAAAATGCTCAAATGAAATCACAACAACAAAAGTATCAACAAGCCTTGTCATTATTAGAAGAAAAAGTTGCTCAAAACCCAAATAATAGTGAAATGTTGTTTAACCTAGCTCACTTTTATATTTCAGCACAGCAATTTGACAATGCCATTGCCGCCTTCAAAAAGCTAGTTACCATGGTTGGGGAACATGCTGAATTTATTGGCCCTCAAGCACAAGCACTTTATTACAAGAATAATCAGCAGATGACTGATGAAGTTAAGCAACTCATCGAACAGGCGTTGGCACTTGATCCCGATGACGTTTCAACCTTAGTACTGGTTGGTATGGACAACTTTGTCAACGGCAATTACGGGCAAGCGATTGTTGTGTGGCAACGTGTTGTTAATAACGACCGTCCAGGTACCGACATCAATACGTTAACGAATGCAATTGCTAACGCCAAACAGCGGTTATCAATGACTGGGCAACCAATACCTGAGATCGAAACACCTGTAGTTTCAAAGAGTGGCGTCGATGTAAATGTTTCCATTAGTGATGAACTTACTGGGTCTTACACCGCCGACCAAACTATCTTCATTTATGCCATTGCTCTTGAAGGACCGCGCATGCCATTAGCAGCGGTTAAACTAACTGCTGGTGATTTACCACTGTCCATTCGCTTAGACGATTCGCGCGCGATGACGCCTGCAGCTAAAATTAGTCAACATAAACAGGTCCGCTTATTCGCCGTTATTTCGAAAAGTGGCAGCCCAGGCATTAAACCTGGTGACTTACACGGGATGATTGAGAAAGCAGATATTGATGTCCAACAGCCTTATCAACTTATCATTGATAAAGTAGCAGAGTAATCATGAGTAGCTTGTTACGCGCCCACCAACTCACCTGTATTCGGGAAGATCGTGTTTTATTTGACGAGCTTTCATTCACAGTAAATGCTGGTGATTTAATTCAGATTGAGGGTGCTAACGGTGCAGGAAAAACGAGCCTATTACGTCTACTTGCCGGATTGTCTCTTCCGTACGAAGGAGAAGTACGCTATCAAGAGCAAGCCATTACCAAGTGTCGAGAAGATTTTTATCAAGATCTAACTTTTATTGGTCACTTAGCGGGCGTTAAGGGTGAACTTACTGCGATTGAAAACCTATCGTTCAGTTTGTCGCTACAGCAGGACAACACGGATAATATTGACAATGCCATTGAGCGCGTCAGTTTATCTGGATTTGAAGATAGTTATGCATCGCATCTTTCAGCGGGCCAAAACCGCCGCATTGCCCTTGCTAGATTATGGCAAAGTACCAGTAAAATCTGGATCCTCGATGAGCCTTTTACAGCTATTGATAAAGCTGGCGTCGCGCAACTAGAACAATTATTTCTAGACCATATAGCACACGGCGGTGCGATAGTATTTACGAGCCACCAAGAATTGCAGATCGCTAACCAGTCAGCTCAACGAATAAACTTAGAGGATCTCATTTAATGTCAGCGCCTCAGTCATTAAGTTATCGCCAATTGTTTTGGCAGGTAATGCACCGCGATTTAAAAGTGGCTGTGCACAACAAAGGGGATATTTTAAATCCACTCATTTTCTTAGTGATAGTTATTACCTTATTTCCATTGGGCGTCGGACCAGAGACGAATTTATTAACGCGAATTGCCCCGGGAATTATTTGGGTCGCTGCATTGTTATCTGCACTACTGTCATTAGAAAGGCTGTTTAAAAATGATTACAGTGATGGCTCGCTAGAACAAATGTTATTGAGCCCTCAACCTTTATTTATTATGGTGCTAGCGAAAATTAGCGCCCATTGGTTGCTAACTGGGCTTCCTATTATATTAATCGCACCGCTTCTTGCATTGATGCTTCATATGGAACCGCTGGCCTACCCTGCACTTATGATAACATTAGCATTAGGGACACCAGTATTGAGCCTGATCGGTGCCATTGGTGTTGCATTGACCGTCGGACTGAAAAAAGGCGGCGTTTTATTAAGCTTACTAATTTTGCCACTATATATACCGGTTCTAATTTTTGCGACTGCAGCCATAGAAGCTGCGGCGCTGAATATGCCTTATAGTGGACATATCGCAATTATTTCAGCGTTGTTGGTTCTTGCATTGACCTTGAGCCCTTTTGCTGTAAGTGCTGCGCTGCGTGTTAGTACCAATTAATTTAAATTTTTAGGTGAGTAAATAGATTATGTGGAAGTGGTTACATCCATACGCAAAACCAGAGCGCAGCTACCAGCTAGCGTCAACGCTACTACCATGGTTTGCAATCTCTAGTATTGTGTTATTAGTTATTGGAGCCGTTTGGGGTTTAGCGTTTGCACCGGCAGAGCTATACCAAAAAGAATATTATCGGATTATTTATATCCATGTCCCTTCCGCGACATTGTCAATGAGTGTTTATATGGCAATGGCGACCGCTGTACTCATTTCTATGGTCTGGCAGTTAAAGCTCGCCGATGCAGCAGCGGCAGCAATGGCACCTATTGGTGCAACGCTAACAGCAACAGCATTAATAACCGGTGCAATTTGGGGCGCACCATCGTGGGGAACGTCATGGGTATGGGATGCACGTCTAACATCTTATCTTATTCTTTTATTCTTATACCTAGGGGTTATTGCATTACATAATGCTTTTGAAGATAAAGCGTTAGCAAGCCGTGCCGCAGGTATTTTGACTTTGGTTGGCGTAGTAAATATTCCCATTATTAAATATTCAGTTGAGTGGTGGAATACGCTACACCAAACAGCAACCATTTCAAAATTATCAGCACCGTCGATGAGCAGTGAAATGCTATGGCCATTGCTAACCAATATTCTTGCCTTTGCCTTAATGATTGGCGCGTTGACCTTAATCAGATTCAAAAATGAAGTGCTGGCGCGAAACGCAATGCGTCCATGGGTACGTGAGCTTGCCGCTAAAGTAGGAGATAAATAATGCATTTTGACAGTTTTAGCGATTTCATCGCCATGGGTGGCCATGCCTTCTACGTTTGGTGGGCCTATGGCATAACCTTTACGCTTTTGTTCACATTAACCGTTGTTAGCGTGCGTCGTAAAAAGTCACTACTAAAAGAAATTGCTAAACGTGCACAGCACGAAGACAAATTAAAACAAATGAGAAAGGATAAGAAAACTAATGAATCCAAGACGTAAAAAGCGCCTCACTATCATTTCTATCATCTTCGTCGGTTTTGCTGCCGTTGTTGGATTAGTGCTTTATTCACTTAGCCAAAATATCAATTTATTTTATACGCCTCATGAAATTATTGGTGGTAAAGAAGATACAGGGTTAAAACCTGTTGTTGGGCAACGTCTAAGAATTGGCGGCATGGTCAAGAAAGGCTCGTTAACTAAGAACAATGAAAATCTAGAAGTCTCATTTATCGTCTTTGACGCTACTCACGAAGTCACCGTGACATATGAAGGGTTGTTACCTGACTTATTCCGCGAAGGCCAAGGCATCGTTGCGAACGGCGTATTAGCTGAAGGCAATGTCATTGTTGCGACTGAAGTTTTAGCAAAGCATGACGAAAACTATGTGGCTCCAGAAATTGCGGAAGCAATGAAGAAGCAGCATCAAAAAGCTGAGAAAGCAAAAACTTCTTACTAGAGCACCTTATATCAACAGTAACGACCTCGTTACTGTTGATCCCCTCTCGAGTCGCTTAATAAATCATTATTGTCACCATTAGTCCAAACGATGCATTGCCTTTTGCCGTGCTTTTGTATACGTTCATGTTAAACAAATGTAACGGAGCGACATAAAATGATTAAAACTAAGTTACTTATCACTATTCTTTTGATGAGTGTACTTGCTACTAGCAACGCCTTTGCAGCTAAAAAAGTACATCGATGGAAGCTTGCTGAGACTTGGCCGACTAACTTTCCAATCTTTGGTGATGCGACTAAAAACATGGCTAAAATGGTTAAAGAGATGTCTGATGGCCGTCTAATTATTCAAATTCATTCGCGTAATAAGCATAAAGCGCCTTTAGGTGTATTAGATATGGTGAAAGCAGGTCAATATCAAATGGGCCACACTGCTGCCTACTATTATAAAGGCAAAGATATTAATACGATGTTCTTCACGACAATGCCATTTGGCATGGTCGCGTCAGAGCAGTATGCGTGGTTCTATCATGGCGGCGGTATGGAACTGATGGAAAAAGTATTTGATAAACACCGAATTCTCGCTTTCCCTGGCGGCAATACTGGTAATCAAATGGGCGGTTGGTTTAGAAAAGAAATCAATAGTCTCGATGATTTGAAAGGTCTAAAAATGCGCATCCCTGGATTCGCAGGTGAAGTCTTGGCACAGGTTGGCGCTAAACCAACAAATATTCCCGCTGGCGAGCTATACACAGCACTAGAGCGTAACACTATCGATGCACTTGAGTGGGTTGGCCCGTCACTAGACTTACGCATGGGATTCCACAAAATAGCGCCTTACTATTACACTGGGTGGCATGAGCCAGGTGCTGAGTTACAGTTTATGGTCAACAAACGCGCTTATGAAAAACTACCGAAGGATTTACAAGTAATTCTGAAGACAGCCATGCGAGTAGCCGCATATGATATGTATACGCAATCAACTCATGAATCAGGAAAAAATCTTGCTAGTATCAGCAAAGATTATCCAAATGTAAAAATTAAGACTTTCCCAAATGACGTTATGACAGCCCTACGAGCCGCGAATCAAAGATTACTTGCTGACTTCGCTTCTAAAGATGCACTAACAAAAGAAATTATTAAATCTCAACGAACTTATTTAGAGCAAGTTCGACCGTGGACAAATATTTCGGATCAGGCCTATCTCAATAGCGCTAAATAAAATAAATCAGCCCTATCAAATGATAGGGCTGATAACTTTTCATCTACTTTAAAACTAACATTCAGCTGTATTTTGTGTGGTTATGATTATATTTTTAAAAGACTTACTTGGTAAGGTCATCGACTTTGTTGGCATACTAGTCGCCTGTTCGGTCATTACGCTGTTAGGCACTATTTTTTATAACGTGGTTAATCGATATCTCTTTGACGACGTTGATATTGGATTGCAAGAACTTGAATGGCATTTATTTGCCTGTATGTTTCTATTTGGCATGGGGTACAGCCTCAAAGAAAACGCTCATGTTCGTGTCGACGTTATTTACGAAAAGCTTGGTAAGAAAGCCCAAGCTGCCATCAATCTTTTCGGCACACTTACTCTTCTCATTCCAATCAGCTTGTTAATCATTTATTACGGCTATGATTTTGCAAACGAGGCCTTTCTCTCCAACGAACGCAGTGGCGATCCTGGGGGCCTAACTCATCGTTGGATAATAAAAGGCGCTATTCCAGCGTCATTTTGTTTCACTATTTTATGCGCCATTTACGTCATTTTAGAGCAATTAAATATTCTAACTGGCGGTGAAAACGCTGATGAAGAAACACAAGGAGAGGCGTTATGATAGGTATTGTATTATTCATCACCGCTTTATGTTTACTCTTTTTAGGATATCCAATTGCATTCACTTTCGCTGGTGTATCATTACTGTTTGGCTGGTTCGCGTTAGGGCCAGATCTCTTTGCTTTCATGCCGTACCGCATCATGAGCATCATGGAAAACACCATACTTATGGCTGTTCCAATGTTTATTTTTATGGGTGTTGTGCTACAGAAATCAAAATTAGCTGAACGACTACTCGAATCAATGGCTATACTTTTTGGCGAAATGCGCGGCGGACTTGCAATTTCGACCGTTATCGTTGGTGCTTTCCTCGCTGCTTCTACTGGCGTTGTAGGCGCATCAGTAGTTGCTATGGGCGTTATTTCATTACCAGTCATGATGAAGTATAACTATGATAAGCGACTTGCCACCGGCGTCATTTGTGCTTCTGGTACACTTGGCCAAATAATTCCGCCATCAATAATTTTAATCATTCTCGGCGATGTCATGGGATTACCTGTTGGCGATCTATTTCAAGCGGCGCTATGGCCTGGTATTGCCCTAATCTTAGGATACGTACTCTACGTTACTTACATTGCATGGCGCCATCCAGAAAGAGCACCAGCGATTGAAGTCGCGCCAGAGAAAAAACGTAAAGCACTCATTCAGGCTGTCATTTATATCATTCCCCCATTGCTATTAATCGTTGCGGTTTTAGGCTCAATATTTTCAGGCATAGCGACCCCAACTGAATCTTCAGCATTTGGCGGAATAGGCGCTATTATTCTTGCGCTACTAAGTAATAACTTTAGCTTTAAAATGCTACTGGATAGCGCAAAAGAAACATCAAAAGTTAGCGCCATGGTTTTCGCCGTCCTCATCGGTGCAACGGCATTTTCAATGGTCTTTACATACACTGGTGGAGATTACCTTGTAGAAGACTTTATGCTTCAACTACCAGGCGAAAAGTGGACATTCATTGCATTGGCAATGATTGCGATCCTTATTCTAGGCTTTTTCATCGACTTTGTTGAAATCGCTTTCATTATTGTGCCTATTTTGACGCCCATAGCCGAATCTTTAGGGATAAATATGATTTGGTTTGCTATACTTATCGCAATGAATTTGCAGTCTTCATTTTTGACGCCTCCCTTTGGATTTAGTTTATTCTATCTTAAAGGGGTAGCTCCCAAAGGAGTGGCAACCACAGATATTTATAAGGGCGTTATTCCCTTTATCATGATTCAAGTGGCAGTACTTGCAATGCTCATTATGTTTCCAAGTGTTTTTGGCTTATCGATGGAGTAAATTTTTTCAAGCGAAATCATAGAAGTAGCCAATTAAAGGGATGGGAGCGGCTACGTTATAAATTCTCCACAAAGAATTTCTATTAAAATTTTACTTTTCCCAATTCCCTGCTAAGTTATATTTGTATAATAGTTTTGTATTAGTAACCCTTTCCTAAAATTGCACTATAGGAAAATAGAATTTACGTAAGGTAATGATGAAAAATACTCCGATATATATAGTTTCAACCGTTTCTGATAGTGCATTATCAAAATTAACTTTGATTTTGCAAACGTTAGATTTAAAAATCGTTTCCACCCAAGTTGACCAAGTGAATCAACTTCCTGATGGAATAGTATTATTAGATTCTAGAAATTTAGATATCGATCAACACGGTATTCCGAAGCAAATTAATGATGTTAGTCGTAAACATCAGCTCGCACTTATCAACGTGCCTAAAGAATCAGTTAATGAATATATTTGTGTTCAAATGGGTATTAAAGCCGCTTTCTATACAGACATCGAAACAGATCAATTATTAAAAGGTTTACGCTGTTTAATGAACGGAGAGTGGTGGTTTTCTCGTAAAGTATTGAGCCAAACGCTAGCAAGTCTATTTGAGAGTATGCCAAACAGCATGCAACCACCATTAACACCGACGCAACCTCTAGCAGAAAGCCTGACTAAGCGTGAAAAAACAATCATTAAACTTGTTTGTCAGGGTGCGAAAAACCAAGAAGTGGCAGACTCGTTAAACATCAGTCCACATACAGTTAAGACACATTTATATTCAATCTTTAGAAAAACAGAATGTCGTAATAGAGTTGAGCTGCTTAATTGGGCAAAACAACACACATTAGCTTACCAATTAATGGTGTAATAAAAATAACGCATATCAGCTTCTTGTCATCCTTGGCATCGCTCGATACCGTTTATTCTGAACATAAAAAAAGCTGCCTTGAGCAGCTTTTTTATTACCTATAAAACATTGAAAATTCGATTAAATTGAAATCAAACCTAATGCATTTTTTGCCTTATCTAGTGTTATCGAGGCTGTTTCAGAAGCACGCTCAGCGGAGTCCTTCATGATATCCAATAGTGCGCTTTCATCTTTACGCAGCTCAAAATAACGTTGCTGCAATGGCTCAATCACTGACAAGACTGCATCGGCTGTATCTTTTTTCAAGTGACCATACATTTTGTCTTCATATTCAGGCACGAGATCATCAATCGCGCGGCCAGTCATACACGACATTAATGTTAATAAATTAGAAACGCCTGGTTTCTCATCATTATCAAAATAAATACGTGCTTGCTCATCGGAATCAGTAACGGCACGCTTTAATTTTTTCTCTATTTTCTTAGGTTCATCTAACAACATGATAAAGTTATTAACATTGTCGTCTGATTTAGACATTTTCTTTAATGGATCTTGAAGGCTCATCACGCGCGCGCCAACTTTAGCAATAAACGGCTCTGGTAATTTAAAGACTTCGCCATATAAATTATTAAAACGCGTTGCTATATCACGTGTTAATTCAAGATGCTGTTTTTGGTCCTCGCCAACAGGCACGCTATCAGCTTGATACAACAAAATATCAGCGGCTTGAAGTACTGGATAACCGAACAATCCAACATTAACATTTTGAGCATGACGAGAAGACTTGTCTTTAAACTGTGTCATTCGATTTAATTCACCCATTTGGGCATAACAATTTAAGATCCAACCCAGTTGAGCGTGCTCAGGCACTTGCGATTGCGTAAAGATAGTGCTTTTTTTAGGGTCTAAGCCACAGGCAATGTACATTGCTAAACACTCTAAGACGCGCTCACGCATAACAGCTGGGTCTTGACGAACTGTAATGGTGTGTAAATCAGCTAACATAAAGAAACAATCATTGTTTTCTTGCATTGGTAACCATTGGTTAATTGCACCAATGTAATTGCCGATTGTTAAACCGCCAGACGGTTGAATCCCACTTAATACCACAGGTTTTGACATGACTATTTCTCTTTATATTATTTGCTGTTATTACAATTTTTTAACTCAAGGCGCATTTCATCAATTACCGCTTTATAATCAGACTGATTAAATATAGCCGAACCCGCGACAAACATATCGGCACCAGCCGCTGCAATCTCACCAATATTATCGACTTTGACACCACCATCAATTTCAAGGCGAATATCATATCCACTGTCATCGATTAACTGACGTACTTGGCGCAGTTTATCCAATGTCGAAGGAATAAAGCTTTGTCCGCCAAAACCCGGATTCACCGACATCAATAAAATAACGTCTAGTTTATCCATAATGTACTCTAAACAAGTTAATGGTGTTGCAGGGTTTAATACCACGCCAGCTTGACAACCACTATCTTTAATCAGCTGAAGTGTTCTATCAAGGTGCTGGGTCGCTTCTGGATGAAACGTAATAATAGACGCACCCGCTTTAGCAAATTGAGGCACTAGAGAATCGACTGGCGTCACCATTAAATGAACATCAATAGGTGCTGTAATGCCGTAATCTCGTAATGCCTGACAAACAGCAGGACCAAATGATAGTGCAGGAACGTAATGATTATCCATCACATCAAAGTGAACAACATCGGCGCCGCTTGTTAAAACACGCTCAACATCCTCGCCCAAACGAGCAAAGTCGGCCGATAAAATTGAAGGAGCAATTAGAAAATCTTTCATTACGCAATCTCATACCAAGAATTGAAAGCGCAATAATACAGGAGTGAAGCGTAAGGGTGAAGTGATAATATGGTGACATTAATGTCACCATATATAATGAACTGAACTCAGCTTAAGCAGCTCTTAGAGATCGAAATCAACGGCATAACTTATTGCAACTTTCATATCATCACCGCTGTTGTCAGTATCGGTGATTGCAAAGGTAAACCCGTTTTTGCTAAGACTCACGCCATAATCACTATAGTCACCTCCAGCATCAAAGCTTGAAGAACCATAATGAAATCCTAACTCCAAACCTTCACTAACTTCAAAAGCCATATCGACAAATATATAATCGTCGTCACCAAAATCGCCACCGGCATCAGAGTCAGCTAATACATTATATCCAACGGTTAAAAACTCCCAATTCACGCTGGCGTATACCTCAGAGAAATCTAAGTCATCGCCTGCTGGATAACCATAATTTAAAAAGCCAACATCAAAAGTTAATTCTCCCGCTTCAAAGCCATAACCTAAATACAAATCCAACTCTGAATTTGCAGTGCCGTATTTTACGTTTGATGCCCAAGCACCTGCGTAAAAACCTGACTTTGAATTAAAATCAATACCGCCAGACACAGCAGCTTGATCATCGGTTTGCGTTACACCACGCCAAATATAATTATTGGTCACAGCAGCATTTGCCGACAGCCCTTCAACAGCGTGTGATGAGGTGGTAAATAGCCCTGTTGCCAACGTAACTGCGCTGAGTATTAAAACAGTTTTCTTCATGGTAAGTCCTTATTAAAAATTGATATATTTATGTAAAGCACTAACTAGACCAAATTTATTATTGATTGATTTTAATAAAGATTAAAAGGTTTTCTTTGAACTTTTATCATACTCCTGCACTATTTTTGAGCAATAAACCACCATTTTGGTGCATCAAGTCACTGTTTTAAAAATAGTTAATTAACATATAAATTTTGTAGATTTATACTTACTAATTAGCAATTTTTTTTGATAGTTACGACGATTGACGTTAAAGTCATTGTTATCGATAGATAAATCACCACTTATCGGCTACTATTCAATAACGCTTAATAATGTAAAGAGGGCTTATGTCAATTATCCAAAAACCGCAGCAAGATCCTGTTATCGATTGGTTTTTATCGCAGTGTCATTTACATAAGTACCCAAAGAAAAGTACTTTAATTCATCGCGGTGATATTGCAGACACGCTTTATTACATTATTGATGGTTCAGTAGCGGTACTCATTAAGGATGAGCAAGGTAAAGAAATGATTTTATCTTATTTATCTAAGGGTGATTTTGTTGGTGAACTTGCCTTGTTTGAAGATGAGCCAGAGCGCACTGCGTGGGTAAAAACTCGTGAATCTTGTACCATCGCAGAAATCTCATTTACACGCTTTAAACAGCTGGTTCAGACTAACCCTGAAATCTTAATGAAATTATCTAAGCAAATGGCTGACCGTTTGCAAAGCACTAGTGAAAAAGTAGGCGATTTAGCCTTCCTAGACGTCACAGGTCGTATTGCACAAACGTTACTAAACCTATGTAAACAACCCGATGCAATGACTCATCCTGACGGCATGCAAATTAAGATTACTCGTCAAGAAATAGGTCAAATTGTCAGTTGTTCACGTGAAACTGTTGGCCGCGTATTAAAGTTACTAGAAGAACAAGAGCTTATTTCAGCGCATGGTAAAACTATCGTAGTATTTGGCACTCGCTAAAAACACGATACAGCTAAATATATAAACGCGATTTGTATTCACAAGTCGCGTTTTTTTATGCCTCAATTATCCCTTTCAAATAACCGCCCCTTCTAATATCGATAAAAAATCTACTTTGAACATTATTCAAAAAGTAACAATTTTTTGAGTACATGCTCTATACGAATTGAATTTGTACTGTTAGTATCGATTCTAACAAATGTTTCAAACAAGCGTTTTGAAACTAATTTTCTATTGATAATAACAATTAATTTGAGGTGAGCATGCCTGATTATAAAGCCCCACTAAAAGACATCGAATTTGTAATGAACGAAGTTTTAGACTTCGAAAATCACTACGCCAACTTGCCAAACGGTGAGGAAGCTTCGCCTGATTTAGTCAACGCAATTCTGGGTGAAGCCGCTAAATTTTCAGAAGAAGTGCTTGCACCACTTAATCAAATTGGTGACCAACAAGGCTGCACCCGACAAGACGATGGCAGTGTAACAACGCCAGAAGGTTTTAAAGAAGCATATCAACAGTATGTCGAAGGCGGCTGGCCATCACTAGCACATGATCCTGAATTCGGTGGCCAAGGTCTTCCAGAATCGTTAAGTTCAGTGATCAGCGAAATGGTTGGTACTGCTAATTGGTCATGGGGCATGTATCCAGGGCTAAGCCATGGCTGTATGAACACATTAACAAGTCATGGTACAGACGAACAAAAGTCAGCATACCTACCAAAATTAATTAGCGGCGAATGGACAGGCACAATGTGTCTAACAGAGCCACACGCGGGCACTGATTTAGGCCTACTACGTACAAAAGCAGAGCCAAATGAAGACGGTAGCTTCAATATTACAGGTACTAAAATCTTTATTTCTTCTGGCGAACACGATATGGCAGAGAATATTATTCATATTGTATTAGCTCGTCTACCAGGCGCTCCTGAAGGTACTAAAGGTATTTCATTATTTATCGTACCTAAATTTAACCTTGACGCCCAAGGTAACATTACGGATAAAAACAACGTAAGTTGTGGTTCTCTAGAACACAAAATGGGTATTCACGGTAACGCGACATGTGTAATGAATTTCGACGGTGCTAAAGGCTACTTAATTGGCGCAGAAAACCGTGGCCTAAACTGTATGTTTACCTTTATGAATAGTGCACGTATTGGTACAGCAATCCAAGGTTTGACCGCTGCTGAAGGTTCATTTCAAGGTGCTGTTGCTTACGCTAAAGACCGTCTACAGATGCGTTCACTTAGCGGCGCTAAAAACCCACAAGGTGCGGCTGATCCAATCATTGTTCACCCAGATGTTCGTCGTATGTTACTGACTCAAAAAGCTTTTGCCGAAGGTAATCGTGCAATGGCTTATTTTGGTGCCCAACAAAATGACTTGGCACATAGTGCAAAAACACCAGAAGAGCGCAAGGCTGCCAGCGATCTTCTCTCTTTCTTAACGCCGATTATGAAAGCCTTTATGACCGAAACAGGATTTGAAGCGGCCAATCATGGTGTTCAAGTCTTTGGGGGTCATGGTTTCATTCAAGAATGGGGCATGGAACAAATTGTTCGTGATACTCGAATTTCAATGCTTTACGAAGGAACGACAGGCGTACAAGCGCTAGACTTATTGGGCCGTAAGGTACTAATGACTCAAGGTGAACTCCTGAAAAATTTCACTAAGATTGTTCACCAATTTGTTAAAGCTGAAACTGAAACACCTGACATGGCGCAATTTACCAAACCACTCGCTGATCTCAATAAGCAATGGGGTGAAATTACGATGGAAATTGGCATGAAAGCAATGCAAAACCAAGACGAAGTTGGTGCAGCATCAGTTGATTACTTAATGTATTCAGGCTACGTGTCTCTTGCCTACTTTTGGGCTAAATCAGCTAAAGCTGCATTAGAAAAATTAGCCTCAGGAGAAGGCGATCAAGCTTTCTATCAAGCAAAAGTTGATACTGCTAAATTTTACTTCGCACGTATTTTGCCACGCACACTATCTCATGTAGAAATGATCAAGGCTGGCAACAACACGTTAGCTGCAATTGATAGCGAACACTTCGTTTTCTAAGCTAGGCAACACTTTTGAAAGCCTCTTTTTAAAGAGGCTTTTTTACGCCCCAGTTCAGCACTTTACTCTTATCAACAGCATTAGAATATTTCCTTTACAATTACTTTAATTGATAACAAATCAAATCTTCAACCACTTGAAATAGTATAATTTTTTTAAATTTAATCAAAAATTATTCTAACTCAGTTTCTATCCCTTTTTCATTATAAAAATATTGTAATCTAGTAATATATTCGCTACTTTTAATGATAAGACGATCACATTTTAGCCATAATACGAAATGTTTGTATGATGAATAAAGGGTGTGTACGCAAGGAAACCTATTGTTGTAATGAATTAAATTGAAGGATTGCACTATGAATTTAAAGACCAAGATATTAATTGGTGCCGCCTTACTGGTTGCATTGCCCATTATTATTTCCTCTGTTGTACTAGGCTATAACGCATCAACAAGCGCATACAACGCACTAGAAGACTCTAGTAAGTCACGATTAACAGCAGTTAGAGATATCACTAAAGGGCGAATTGAAGATTATTTAAGTACATTGAATAAGCAAGTAAAAACCTTCTCTAACGACCGTATGATAATTGATGCAATGAAAGGCTTTACAAGCGCCTATAACTCATACCCTCAACAAAATCAGCAACCTATCGAAATTGCTAAAGAAGAGTTAAGAACCTATTATAAGACGCAGTTTAATCCTACCTATCAATCTCAAAACAATGGTAATTCAGCAAATATCGATCAGTGGCTAGCTAATCTATCCGATTCAGCAATCCTATTACAGCACAAATTGATTCAACAAAATTCTAATCCCATTGGTGAAAAGCACCTACAAGATTCGCTATACGACAATAGTGATTACGACACAGCGCACAGTCTTTACCATCCATCAATTAAAGACTATTTAGAACAGTTTGAATATTATGATATTTTTCTCGTTGATAGCCAAACAGGCAACATCGTCTATTCAGTATTTAAAGAATTAGATTTTGCAACGTCTCTAACACAAGGCTCATTTTCCAATTCTGGTATCGCTAAAGTCTTTAGCAAAACCAATGCGCTATCAGATAACCAAGTATCAGTCTTCGAAGATTTTGCTGGGTACGGCCCTTCTTATGAATCACCAGCAGCCTTTATTGCGTCTCCAATATTTGATCAGGGTAAAAAAATTGGTGTATTAATTTTTCAAATGCCTATCGGCAAACTCAATGAGGTAATGACACACAACAATGATTGGGCTAATGCAGGATTAGGCAATTCTGGTGAAACCTACCTGGTAGGCGCAGATAATACATTACGTTCACAAAGTCGTTTTCTCATTGAAGATAAAGCAGGTTATTTAAAGGCAATTCAGTCTTCTGGTGTAGCGCAAAATGTTGTTAATACTATAAAAGATAAAGAAACAGCAATTAGTCTTCAACCTGTCACCACTGAAACAGCAAACAGTGCTTTGCAAGGACAAAGCGGCATCAAAATCATCAATGATTATCGGAACGTTCCGGTATTATCTGCCTACGCGCCTATTTCATTTAATGGATTAACTTGGGGAATTCTAGCTGAATTAGATGAATCAGAAGCATTTGAAGACGCACAAGCCATGAGTACGACGATTAAAATTTATGCCGTTGTCATAGGATCAGTTCTAATTGTTACTGGTGTTATTGCAGGATGGTATTTTGCGGCATCGATAAGTGCACCCATCGTCAAGTTAAGCGATAGTATCAGTGAAATCGAAGACACGTCAGACCTTACTTATCGTCTTAAAGCCATTACCACTGACGAAATAGGTTCAGCATCTCACGCTCTGAACTCCATGCTAACCAAATTTCATGATGGGATCACTAAGGTATCTGACAACGCCAATCTGATTGCTACTGCTGCCGAACAAACTTCAGTAATCACGAAGCAAAACAGTAACTTATTGGACGAACAACAAAATAAGACAACTCAAGTTGCTACGGCAATGGAGCAAATGACTATTACGGTGGAATCAGTAGCACAAAATCTTAATGACACCGTTGATGCCGTTAAAACCGTTGATGAGCAGAGTAATCAAGGTCATGCGACAATGCAAAGTACCATTAGCTCAGTCACATTGTTAGCGAGCCAAATTGAGCAGGCCTCACAAGTTATTCGAGATTTTGAGAACCACAGTAGTGAAATTGTTTCCGTATTAGATGTCATTAAAGGCGTTGCAGAGCAAACTAACCTACTAGCATTAAATGCAGCAATCGAAGCTGCTCGTGCCGGAGAACAAGGCCGTGGCTTTGCCGTCGTTGCCGATGAAGTTCGTGCCTTAGCTGGCCGTACACAAACATCAACAAGTGAAATTGGCACCGTCATTGAAAAGTTAAAGGCAAGTGCAGAACAAGCTGTAGGAGCCATGGAGCAAAGTCAAACACTTACCAAAGATGTTGTAGAGCAATCATCAACTGCCGAGCAGGCATTTTCTGAAGTATCAAATTCAATTGCATCGATCGCCGAAATGAACACTCAAATCGCAAGTGCCGTTGAAGAGCAACGTGCTACATCCGTCGATATTAATCAAAACATCAATTCAATTTCAAATATCAGTATGGAAAGTGCAAAAGGGTCAACGCAAACGGCTGCAGCGTCCGTCGAGCTAGCAGATTTAGCCCTAATGCTCCGTAATTTAGTTGCTGAGTTTAAAGTTTAACGCATTCATATAAACAAAAGCCTGCGGAGTATAAGCTACGTAGGCTTTTTTATTGCCTGAATCATGGCATTACGTGGCGTCATCGACGAAGCACAGAAATTAAATAAAGAAACATCGTAATGATGTTCTTTTAAAAATAATACTCTGTCTAACAATAACCAGCGCTCTAATAACTGCCTAAAAGCATGCGTTACAACCTCTATTTGTCTTATTATTAGAAATCGTTCGCTGCCACTTAATTCGTAAGCGTTATAATCAAGATCATCAGGCAGCACTATATTCTTTTGAGCAGCAGCCCATCCACAAAATGTTGCAAAACTGCCTGTTAGCATCGATTGTTTGATCGAAGGCAATGGCAAATATTCATTGATGTTTCGCACGTCTCGTTGAATTAAATCAAATGCCAATCGCCAGCTTACTTCTGTCATTCGATGTTGCTGCTCACGAGCGCTAGAAACGACAGATTGCTGCATTGATAAACTTAAATCTTGCTTACTAAGAGATAAACGACTCTGTAAACCAAGCGTTGATAACGGCACATAGCTCTGTGTCTGAATAAGATGATAGCAACAAGGAGCCAAGGATAAACGTGACAACTTTTGTTGAGTACCTAACTTCAATAACCTTACATGTAAGTCACCACAAGCATGTAATGCTACTGCGTGATACCTTGACTCAATCAAGTTTTCCGCATCAGATGTAAACACATCAACTTGTTCCACCCGCTGAGGAACTTGATGCTTGTTAGCAAGCGCATTGCCCTGTTCACATAATTGCGATTGCCACTCTAGACTCAGAACATCTCTCGCCTGCTGATGACTAAGTAATCGCCCCAAATGCCCTTTACCTGCACACCATTCTAAAATAGGCGAGTTTTGTGGTGGAATCAATGCTGCAAACTGCTGTATTTGCGCCCACTTTCGCCCTTTAATACCGGCACTAAAGTGTGGTGAGACATCAGCAGCAGACATCGAAAAATCCCGAAGATCATCAATAATATCTAGGTCAACATTAATTAATGAACCTACAAATTGACGCAACTGCTTATTGTTAGCATCAAGCTCATCGATATCTTGAAGTGACAACGTTGATAATGCTTGATTCAGTGTTTGATTTTCTAGCCAAGGGAGGGTTAGATACGAAAACGGCAATATCTGCCAATATTGCCGTGTTTGCATTAATAGCGAGTCAATTGCCAAGAATTGCTCTCGCCATGAACCATCATTAGTCATCGATGATCTGCTCATCAAACTCATCGCTAGAATCAATTAACTCATCATCCGGTTGTAGCCAAGCATTCATAGTACTGATAGCTTCGCTTCGACCAATAACCTTTAATGAAGAAAACGCCTGAATAGTGATATTTCCGCCGTAGGCTTCACAATCTTTACGCGCTTTTAATACAGCAGCTTTGCGGGCACCTGATTTCAGTTTGTCACACTTCGTCAGCAGCCCTAGAACAGGAAGGTCGCTCTCAACAGCCCAGCGGATCATATTTACGTCAAGGTCTTTAAGGGGATGACGAATGTCCATCATGACCACTAAACCACGCAAACATTGACGTGATTGCAAATACTCACTAAGTGATTTTTGCCATTTAATTTTCATATCTAATGGCACTTTAGCAAAACCGTATCCTGGTAAGTCGACGAGTCGACGTTGAGGATCTAGACTAAAGATATTGATTAACTGCGTTCTGCCCGGTGTTTTACTAGTTCGCGCTAAGTTCTTATGGCGAGTAATGGTATTTAGAGCACTCGATTTACCAGCATTGGAGCGGCCTGCAAAGGCAATCTCATATCCAACGTCTGCTGGCATATGCATATGAGAAATATTAGGGGCGCTCGTTAAAAATGAGGCCACTTCAAAGTTTATTTTTAGATCTAACACAATTTTTGCTCCAAAACTTAAGTCAATCAGCTCTTCGCTGATTACTTTTT